>JAKART010000080.1 GCA_021819255.1 Acidobacteriota bacterium | reverse complement strand
AGGCTTCTCTAACCGCTTTGGTCACGAGTATTGGGGATATGCGAAGACGATTCTTGATGTCCTCCTCTGCCGCCTGTCGTCGCCACGATCCAAGCGACCATGCGTGGTCGTAGCTTGGGCGTCACCTTCCTGGACAACGAGGCCAGTGCGGCGGGATTGCACAGGACAACCGTCGTTTTCTCAACGCGGTCTTCTGGATTCTGCGCACCGGCGCGCCGATCAAGGGGATGGAAGCCGAGCATTTGATTGCAGTTAAAGGCTGCGAGAGCGATGCCGTCGTGGCACAGGCGACGCAGCAAGGAATGCGGCCGCAGATTCCTCCGCGCAAGAACCGCAAGACGCAACGCGACGACGACACGCATCGGCACAAACTGCGACACATGGCGGAAAACGCCATCCTGCATCTCAAACAATGGCGTGGCATCGCTACACGCCATGCAACACGGGCCGACTCCTTCCTCGCCGCCCTCCACATCCGCTGCATTGTGTCGTGGACCAACATCTCATGACGACAGCATCTGAGCAGTCCAGCAGATGAAGCAGCGATCTGTTCTCACCCCGTCCGAAGAGGTAGGTTCCGGTGCGCGCTTCGCAGAACTGGTCTTCGTCTTCCGGTCCCTCGCCCGCTTGATTACGTCCCGGCTGAAAGTCAAGGGGGCAAGAGCGCAGGGGTGCCCCACATCTCCCCGCGTTCTTTGCGGGGAGATGTGGGAGACCACGAACCCGCATCGGAACATCTTCAGGCGGCCAAAGACCTAGCGGGGATGCGCGTCGCCCAGGCTGTGCGCATCCTCTATCTCCCGTTCCTCAGCGGACTCACGCAGCGCCGCGATCTGTGAGTGCAGCAGTTTGCTCGTTAAGGATTCTGTCAGTCTCTCCACCGCAGCCATCTGCTCCGCGGTGAGTGGGTTTCGCGAGAGCTGCTGTGCAATCCGCGCCAACTCCTGCTGCCGCATCTTCTCCGCGCCCAGCAGCAACTCCTTGATGGCATCGGTTACCGGCGCCCGGGAGATCCGCTCGGCGTAACGCGCCACCTCTCGGGCTACGATCGACTCGGCAGCCTCCGCCTCGCGATTTCGCACCGCCTGGTTCTGCGTCGCCACCTTCTGCAGGTCATCAATATCGTAGACAAAGCATCCCTCAACGTTGTTCACCTCGGGGGCTACGTCACGCGGCACCGCGATATCGATAAAAAAGATCGGCCGGTTTTTCCTGCGTGGCATCAGAACGCGCGCCTGTTCGGGGGTGAACATCTGGCCCGCGCCTGTGCTGGTGATCACAATATCTGCGCGATGCGCATCCTCCTGCAACTGAAACAACGGAATCACGCTGGTGGCGACCGTGGACGAGCGCAGAGCCTCGGCGACCGCCTGCGCTCTGGACTCGGTGCGGTTGGCCACCAGCAGCAGGGTGGCTCCCTGCTGAATCAGGTGTCTCGCCGCAAGTTCGCTCATCTTGCCGGCGCCCACCAGAAGCACGGTCTTGCCGCTCAAAGAACCGAAGATCTTGCGCGCCAGCTCTGCGGCCACAGACGCCACCGAGACCGTGGTGTTGCCGATCTGCGTCTCGGTGCGCACCTTCTTGGCCACCGAGAAGGCTCTTTGCAGCAAAGGATCCAGCATCGATTTCACCGCGCCCACCTCACGGCCTACCGACCAGGACTGCTTCACCTGTCCCAGGATCTGCGGTTCGCCCACCACCATGGAGTCAAGAGAACTGGCCACACGGAAGAGATGATGAATCGCATCGCGCTCCTGGTACTGATACAAATGGGGCTCGATGTCGGTGGCGCCCACTTGCAGATACTCCTTCAGGAAGCGGATGACGCTTCCGGCAGGCTCGAACCTGGCCTCTGCTGAAGCTCTATCTCCCGCCTCTTGCCCGCCATTCAAACCGTCCTGGACGGTAAGAATCTCCACCCGATTGCAGGTGGAGAGGATCATCGCCTCGCGGATTCCAGGCTGGCCCGCAAGGGTGCGGGTCGCCTCCGCCAGCCGGTGAGCCGGGATCGCCAGCCGTTCTCGCATCCTTACCGGAGCGGTGGTATGGTTCACCCCCAGCAACAGCAGTCGGGATGACGGCGTCGAAGCCTGCGCCGTAATCTCCGTCTCCGGATGGTGTCGCGCACCCTGCTTCCGATCACTCATGGCGTCTTGAACCTATGCACGACGGAGAACGAATTCGCCGCCCAGACCGCAATCATCACCACAAAGACAAAGCTGGAGAGATAGACCGCGCGTCTTCCGCGCAGCCCGCTATGGGCGCGGATGAAGATCATCAGCACATAAGCCACCCACATGGCGAAGGAGAGCAACACCTTGGGGTCGGCAAAGAAGGCTGTGCCCATCGTGTCCAGCGCCAGCACCGTTCCAATCAGCAGTCCGGCGGTCATGCACGGCAGGCCCAGACGCAGAGAGTTCAACCCTATCTGATCCAGTGTCTCGAGTGGCGGCAGCCAACCGCGTTTGGACTCCATCCGCTTCTTCTTGAGCCGCTGCTCTTGCACCAGATACAGCAGGCTGGCAATCAAGGAGAGGAACATCGCCGCATAAGCCGCCAGCAGCAGCGCGATATGCAGAAAAATCCATCCGCTGCGCACCAGCGGATAAGCAATCCTCTCATGCCCGGGATGAAACGCCGGAAGGCTCGCCATCAGCACTGCAATGGGCAACAGAAAGATGCCGAAGCTGGTGGTCCGGTAATGAGCGGCCAGAAGCAGGAAGCCCACCACCAGCAACAAGCCCAGCATGGAGAGCGTCTCGTGGGTATCGACGGGCATGGCGCGGTGCGCCGCATAAAGTGTCTCCGTGATGGAGACGAAATGGAAGAATGCCCCGGTGAACGCGGATGGAAGCGCAACATGCCGCCAGCGAGGGCGGTTATAGAGCGCGGCCGGCAGCACTGCCAAGGCGGCCACGCCGTAAAGAATCACCGCAACTCGAAGCCAAATCAGGGTCATACGTCCAGCATCGCAGACTGCTCCTACGCGAAGCTTCAGTATATCTTCCATCGTCCCGGCCATTGTGACTCTGCTCACTGAAGCCCCTGCCGGGTAGCGTCGGGCGGCGCATCGAAATCTGGCCGCAGGCGCAACCGGCCGATGAAAAGGGGGATCCTGCCTGCCATCAGGCGCTCCACCCTGCACACGGCACTCGCAAGCCGGGCTTCCTTACGGCCTGCTCACGGCCCAGGGAAGGCGGCATCGCCTCGGCCGGGTGTGCGCGGATCCTTTGCCCAGCCGACTACGATATTCTGTGCATTCAGAGCTTTGCGTCCATGTCTACGTCCAACCCCATCGCCGCTGCGGAAGGCGACCGCGATCTGACTCCGGTGATGCGGCAGTATCGCGCGGCCAAGGATGCGCACCCGGATGCATTGATCTTCTTCCGTTTGGGCGACTTTTACGAGCTCTTCTATGAGGATGCCCAGGTGGCGTCGCGAGAGCTACAGCTCACCCTGACCTCACGCGACAAGACTCGCTCCGTTCCCATGTGCGGCGTTCCCTTCCACTCCGCCGGAACCTATCTCCAGCGTCTCCTGCGCAAGGGCTACCGAGTGGCGCTCTGCGAGCAGATGGAGGACCCGAAGACAGCCAAAACCATCGTCCGCCGCGAGGTCACGCGCGTCCTCACCCCCGGCACCGCGATGGACTCCGGCCTGGAGGCGAGCGAGAGCCAGTGGCTGGCCGGCGTCAGCGCGGCAGGGAGCGGCTCTACAGCCGCTGTCGGTATTGCCATGCTGGATCTCTCCACGGGCGACTTCCGGGCCACCGAGTTTGCGGGCGCTTCCGCGTGGGCCCTCGCGCTGGATGAGTTGGCCAGAATCCACCCAGCGGAGGTTCTTTTTTCCCGGAGCTTTCCGCCTGGCCTTTGGGGCGCCGCCGCCGCGGGCCAGGGCCTGCTGAGCGACAGCCACAGCCGGGACACGCAGCCGGAAGAAACCGCCGGAGCCGAGATTCGCGCAGCAAGAACTGAGTTGGAAGACTGGGTTTTCAGCGAGGAGTACGCCCTGCCGATACTTCGCCGGCAACTGCGTGTTCATTCGCTCGACGGTATGGACCTGGAACATCATCGCGCAGCGGCCATCGCCGCCGGGGCGATCGTCCATTACCTCCGCGCCACCAAGCAAGGAGCCCTGGAGCACCTTGACATCCTGCGCTTCTACAAGCGCACCGAGGCGCTTGAACTGGACGCCGTCAGCGTCCGCAATCTGGAGCTGGTGGAGCCGCTGTTCTCCACTGAGGGACCGCAGACCACGCTCTTCTGGACATTGGACGCCTGCTGCACGCCCATGGGCAAGCGGTTGCTACGAGCACAGATCCTCCGCCCCATGCAATCGCTGGAGGCCATCCAGACGCGGCTGAACGCGGTTGCGGAGGCGGTTTCCAATCTGCGCTACCGCGAAGGCCTGCGCCGCTCCATGGACGGCATTCTTGATCTGGAGCGTCTGCTGGGGCGGGTTTCCATGGAGACGGCCGGCCCCCGGGAGGTAGTGGCGCTGGGTAAAACTCTGGCCCGTTTGCCTGTTCTGCGCTCCGCGGTCTCCGAGTTTGTCACCGCAAATCCGTCCAGCCCCTGGGCTCACTTCGCCAACTCGCTGGATACCTTGGACGATCTCAGTGAACTCATCGCTCGCACCCTGGTCGACGAACCGCCTTTGACGCTGGGCGACGGCGGGGCTATCCGCGAGGGCGTGGATCCGGATCTGGACGCTACCCGCAACCTGTCCTCAACCGCCCGGCAGCGCATCGCCGCCATCGAGGAGCGGGAACGGGAACGCACCGGCATCGGTTCGCTCAAGGTTCGCTTCAACTCAATTTTTGGCTATTCCATTGAGGTGACCAAGGCCAACTCCAGGTCGGTTCCAGCCGATTATGAGCGCAAGCAGACTCTGGTCAACGCCGAACGCTTCACGACCCCGGAGCTGAAGGACCTGGAGGTGAAGATTCTCACCGCGCAGGAGCGCTCGGCCGAGATGGAACGCCGCATCTTCGCCGAGCTTCGCCGCCAGCTTCTCTCCAACGCCTCTCGGCTCCGCGAGACCTCGCGCCTGGTGGCTCACATCGACCTGCTCGGCTGCTTCGCGCATCTGGCCGCGCTGTGCGGCTGGGTAAGGCCTCAGGTGGATAGCAGCGGCGTGCTTGAGGTGCGTTCCGGCCGCCATCCGGTCATCGAGCGCCGCATGGAAGAACAGAGCCTGGGAAGGTTCATCCCCAACTCCCTGCTGCTGAACTCGGCGCCGGAGAGCGGCGCTGGCGCGACGGAAGCAGAAGGCGCGCCTTCTCTGCTGCTCATCACCGGGCCAAACATGGGCGGCAAGAGCACCTACCTGCGCCAGACAGCGCTGCTGGTCATCCTGGCCCAGTGCGGATCGTTTGTGCCCGCCGAGAGCATGCGCCTGGGGTTGGTCGACCGCATTTACACCCGCATCGGCGCCGCCGACAACCTCGCCCGCGGCCGTTCCACTTTCATGGTGGAGATGACTGAGACAGCAGCCATCCTCAACACGGCCACTCGGCGCTCGCTGGTTCTGCTGGATGAGATGGGCCGCGGCACCTCCACCTATGACGGTCTCTCTCTGGCCTGGGCGACGGTGGAGCATCTGCACGATGTGATCGGGTGCCGCACCCTGTTTGCAACCCACTACCACGAACTCACCCTGCTCGCCGATCGGCTGGCCTGCCTGCGCAACCTACGCGTCACCGTGCGTGAGAGCTCCGGCGGAATCGTCTTCCTGCATACCGTGGAGGCAGGCGCGGCAAGCAAGAGCTATGGCATCGAGGTGGCTCGATTGGCCGGCCTCCCCAGCACCGTGATCAGCCGCGCGCGTGAGGTGCTGAAGGCGCATGAGCGCGCTGAAGACCAGCAGGTCCGCGAGGCTGGAGAGAAGCTGTCTGCTGAAAGACGCCCGATGAACCTGCAGATGACCATGTTCACCCCACTCTCGCAACGGATCGTCGACCGCCTGGAGGGGCTTGACCTGGACGGTCTCACCCCTCGGGAGGCGCTTCATCTGCTGGCCGAGCTACAGAGCGAGTTGCGGGGCGGCGCATGAGCCCCCGTCCCAGCCAACCCGGCAGGACCAGCCAGCGCAGTGCGCCCCAGCCTCAGCCTCTGCTGGTTGCCGGCGTCATGAGCGGCACCTCCGCTGACGGCATTGACGTAGCGCTGTGCCGCATTCGTCCTGACCCGCATGCCGCAGCGCTGCCGCGCCTGAAGCTGCTCGGTCATCGCTCCTTCCCCTACGAAAAGACCTTACGCTCCACCATCCTCGCCATCGCCGCTGGCCGCAGAACCACGGCGGCCGAACTCGCGCAACTCTCCTGGCGCTTGGGAGAACTCTACGCAGGCGCCATCGCGGAGACATCCGCGTGTCTGCGCCGCAAGCCACAACTGGCCGCCATCCACGGCCAGACCCTCTACCACCAGGCCGTTTCCGCAAGGTTTCTGGGAGCCCCACTCCGCTGCACCTCTCAGGTGGGAGAGGCTGCCGCGATCGCGGAACGGATGCGCATCCCCGTCGTCAGCGACTTTCGCCCGGCGGATCTGGCGGCCGGAGGCCAGGGAGCTCCGCTGGTTCCCATGCTGGACTTCTGCAGCTTTCACCACGCGACGATGAATCGGCTGCTGCTGAATCTGGGCGGCATCGCCAACGTCACCGCTCTCCCCGCTGCCTGCTCCATGGCTGAGGTCCTGGCCTTTGACACCGGCCCAGCCAACATGCTCATCGATCTGCTGATGCAAAGGCTCTACAACCGTCCTCTGGACCGGGATGGCGCCGTCGCCGCCTCCGGCCAGGTGCAGCACCGGGTGCTGAACCGGCTCATGACCGCGGCTTACTTCTCGCAGCCCGCCCCCAAGTCCTGCGGACGGGAGCAGTTCGGCACAGCTTTCGCCGAGCGCCTTCTCGTCCAGTGCCGGCGGGTGGGAGCCCGCCGGCAGGACGTCATCGCCACGGCTACCGCTTTCACCGCGGCCACGATTCTGGACGCTTACCGGCGCATCTGCCTTCCCCATCTTGCACGCTACGCAGCTCAGGCCCGATCCACGGAGCTGCTGGCCGCAGGCGGAGGCGCCCGCAACCCTACCTTGATGAGCATGCTTGCGCAAGGGTTCACTCCGTTCGGCGTCAAAGTTTCCAGCACGGCCCGTGCCGGCCTTCCGGTGGAGATCAAGGAGGCCGCGGCCTTCGCTCTGCTGGGTTGGCTCACCTGGCACCACCTGCCGGGCAATGTGCCCTCTGCCACCGGCGCTGCCCGGCCGGCCATTCTGGGCAAGGTCACCTTTATATGAGGTATCGCCCGGCGCCGCAATCTTCTGCGCAAACCTCCCGCGAGCGGCCTTGTCAGCGCTTCTACTCTCCAATCCTGGCACTGGCCGTCCAGCATCGCTGCTGGAGGTGCGGTCTTGCCCTTCTGCTCGCTGTGGCGCTCACCCTCACCGCCTGCCGTTCTGCGCCTCACCCCCACACCCTGGTCTTTCTCATCGAGTCCTCCCCCAACAGCCTGGACGTCCGTCAGGGCTCGGACTCGCAGTCGGAACGGATCGGCGAGCTGATCTTCGACCCCCTGGTGCGCAAGGATGCTCACTTCCATCTGCAACCCTGGCTGGCTAAGAGCTGGCTACGCCCCGATCCGCTTACCTGGGTCTTTCACCTCCGCCCCGGCGTTCGCTTCACCGACGGCCATGCCCTCACCTCGGCGGATGTTGCCTGGTCCATCCGCAGCATGACCAACGGCTCCATCGTCACGCCCAAAGGCGGAGCCTTCGCAGCCATCACCGCAGTGGAGACTCCAGATCCGCTCACCGTCATCGTCCATACCGGCACCCCGTTGCCCAGCCTGCTCTTCAACCTGAGCGATGGCCTGTTTGGCGTGGTGGAGGACGGAGCCGGCGCGGACGAGAGCCTGCACCCCATCGGCTCCGGCCCCTTCCGTTTTGTCTCCCAGGTCCAGGACAAGGATGTCGTCCTGGAGCGTAACCCTACTTATTGGGCAGGACCACCCAGCCCAACGATCCGCCGAGTCCGCTTTGAGGTGGTGCCGGATACCATCACCGCCGCGCTGGAGATGGAAAAGGGCTCCGCCGACGTGGAGAGCAACCTGCTCACCATGGACATGGTGCACGCCTTGGGCGATCACGCCGCCAACTCCCGGCATCCCCATCTGGCCATCGCCACCGGCCCCGGCGCTCGCGTCGATTATCTCAACTTCAACGTGCACGACCCTGCCTTGCGCGATCCTCGCGTGCGCCAGGCCATCGCCCTTGCGATCGACCGTCCGGCGCTGATCGCCGCGCTGTGGCGTGGTCAGGCGCGTCTGGCCGACACTTTGCTTCCGCCCGGTCACTGGGCAGAAGCGCCCGCAGACGAGCTTGCGCAGTATCCGCACGCTATAGGCCGAGATCGGAA
>JAKART010000079.1 GCA_021819255.1 Acidobacteriota bacterium | reverse complement strand
AGATTGAGTCGCTGCTGGAGGAGAATCGGCAACAGGAGGAGGCGAGCGGCCAGGCAAAGGGGCTGGACGTCACCCTGCCGGGAGCGGCGCCGCGGGTGGGCGCAGAGCATCCTCTGGTGAAGACCATGGCGGAGATCGTCGGCGTCTTCCAGCGCATGGGCTACTCGGTGGGTCTGGGGCCGGAGGTGGAGACGGACTTTTACAACTTCGAGGCTCTGAACTTCCCTCCCAACCATCCGGCGCGCGACACCCAGGACACGCTGGTGATAGCAGACCAGGAGCGGAAGCCGCTGCGGGAGCGGCTGCTCATGCGGACCCATACCTCGCCGGTGCAGATCCGCTCCATGCTGGAGCAGGCTCCGCCGCTGCGGCTGGTGATTCCGGGCAAGGTGCACCGCAACGATGCGGCCGACGCCACGCACTCGCCTGTGTTCCACCAGGTGGAGGGGCTTTGCGTGGACACGCAGATTACCTTCAGCGACCTGAAGGGAACGCTGGACCACGCCATGAAGTCACTGTTCGGCTCGGCCGTCAAGACGCGCTTCTTCCCCAGCTTCTTTCCCTTTACCGAACCCAGCGCGGATGTGCAGATCTCCTGCATCTTCTGCGGCGGCAAGGGCTGCCGCAAGTGCAAGCACTCGGGGTGGATCGAGCTGCTGGGCTGCGGCATGGTGGACCCGGCGGTCTTTGAAGCGGTCGACCAGCGGCGCGCGGAGCTGGGCCGCGAGCCGGTCTATGACACCCGGAAGATCAGCGGATTCGCCTTTGGCATGGGCGTGGACCGCATCGCCATGATGAAGTTCGGCATCGGCGATATCGGCCTGTTGTACTCAGGGGATCTAAGGTTTCTGGAGCAGTTTGCGTGAAGATTCTTACCCAATGGCTGCGCTCCTATCTGCCCGGGCTGCCCGTAGACGACCGCCGGCTTGCCGAAGATCTGACTCTGCGCGGCATCGCCGTGGAAGGCGAGTTTGCCGCCTCCTGCGGGGGGACGCTTTATGAGATGGACATCACCACTAACCGCGTGGACGCGATGAACCACTATGGCGTGGCGCGCGAGGCGGCGGCGATCTATGGCTTGCATCTGGAGCCGTTGGCGCTGACGGCGCCGCTTGAGGAGAGCCGGACAGGGGCCGGGGTTCCGGTTCGCGCCGGGGTTTCAGTTCGCATAGAGGCCCAGGATCTGTGCGGCCGGTTTACAGCGCGGGTGATTCGCGGCGTGACCATTGGACCCAGCTCGGGGATCATCGCTGAGTACTTCGCGGCGCTGGGGCAAAAGCAGATTCTGGCGCCGGTGGACGTCACCAACTTCGCCTGGATGGCCATGGGGCACCCGACGCATGTCTTCGATCTGGACAAGATCGAGGGCGGAATCGTGGTGCGCAGAGCGCGCAACGGCGAGCGGCTGCGCCTGCTGGATGGCTCGGAGAAGACGCTCTCCGGCGACGATCTGGTGGTGGCCGACGAAGTGAAGGCGCTGGCGTTGGCCGGCGTAATGGGTGGGTGGGACTCGCGCGTCACGGAGGCGACCAGGAACATTCTGGTGGAGGCCGCATGGTTTGATCCGGCGGCGATTCGTTCCAGCTCCCGGCGGCACGGCCTGCATACGGACGCCAGCCATCGCTTCGAGCGCGGCGCGGACTTCAACGCCGCACCGCAAGCCAACCATCTGGTGACGCGGCTGGTGATTGAGCAGAGCGGCGGAGAGGCCGAGGGGCCGCTGGTGGACGTGCAGGTGCCGGCGTTGGCGGCCAGAACCGCAGAGCGGCCCGCGATCCGGCTGGAGGCGAGCCAGGTGCGGCGCATCCTGGGCAAAACCGCTGATGAGGCGGGCGCTGGGCAGGGGATCAGCGACGAGATCATCGCCCGCTACTTGACCGCCCTGGGATGCAGTTTGACCCGGCTGGAGGCCGGTGAGTTCGCCGTGACGCTACCCAGTTGGCGTCTGGATCTGGAGCGCGAGATTGATCTGATTGAAGAGGTGGCCAGAGTCCATGGCTACAACCGCTTCGCCAACACGCTGCCGGTCTTCCAGGGCACGGTGCGGGAGCTGGCGCACGCCGCCCAGGAGGCGGCGATTCGCCAGACCCTGCGGGCGCTGGGATACACCGAGGCGGTTGGGAGCACCTTCGTCTCCGCCGAAGAGGCAGAGACGTTTGGCTGCGCCGAACTGGCCGGCGGAGTGGAGGGCGCTGTGGCCATGGGCAATCCGCTCAGCGCCGAGGCCGGCATGCTGCGGCCGTCGTTGGCGCCGGGTATGGCCACCATGCTGGCGCACAACCTGCATCGGGATGTGAGTGTGGCGCGCTTGTTTGAGCTGGGCACGGTCTTTGCGGGTTCGTCGGCAGAGGTGAAGGAGCGGGTGGGGCTGGCGCTGGGAGCCACGGGCGCGGCCAAAGCCGCTGTGTCTCTCTACAAGCCCGAAGACGCCCTGTTTTATGAGGTCAAAGTAGCGCTGGAGACGCTGTTAGGGAGGTTTTCCAGCGCGCAAGACGCGGGTTCGGTGAGCTTTGACGCTGCCGGTTTGCCGGCCTGGATCGAGCCTGGGCGGGGGGCGCGAGTTTGGCGCAACGGAGAGCTGGTCGCTGTCTTTGGGGAGCTGAGCGCGGCCCAACTCCAGGCGCGCAAGCTGCGCCAGCCCTGTGTGGTGGCCTGCATCGATGCTCAGCGGCTGCTGGAGGACCCTCTGCGCCAGCCGGCGGTCACCGAGCTCTCCCGGTTCCAGGCCGTGGAGAGAGATTTTTCCTTCCTGTTTCCGGACGCAGTGACCTGGGCGACGATCGAGGCCGCGCTGCGCGGCCCGGCTGCGCAGCGCGCAGATCCCGCGCAGGAGCTGGCCGAGCTGCGCAGTCTGCGGCCCGTAGAGATCTTCCGCGACCTCAATGGCAAGGCCGTTCCGTTTGGATCCTACTCGCTGCTGTTGCGCGCCGTCTTCCAGTCCAACGAGCGCACGCTGGCCGAGCACGAGATTGCCGGCTGGACGGATTGGGTGGTGGCGCAGTTGACAGCGCTCGGCGGCGTTCAGAGGGTTTGAGCGGTTTCTAGACCATTTTCCCTGATGATGGGTGTACGGAAGCGGGCGTTCCGTGGCGTTTTCATTGAGGAAAACGCCCACAGGAGTCGTTCCCCTTGCTTACACCTTCAGGGAAAATGGTCTAGGCCGAGTACGCTCGTCGGCCGCGCCGGCTATGCGGGTAGGCGGCGCCGGGAGCGGAGTGCGAGAAGCATAGGCGCGATTCCGCGTGCAAGATGGGAAGGTCTGAAAAGGGAACTCATCCAGATACCTCAAGGACAGATTGCGGGAAATCCTCGCACCGGCATCCTATACTTCCATGAGAGCGCCGTGGTTTCAGTGCTGCGGCCTCGCGTCCGGCGATGGGTCTGTGCGTCTCCCCCGCGCGGAAGGAGTAAGCGATGGGATCGGCAAGCATCAGCGTCGATGAGTTTCAGGCTCTGGAGCAGAAGGTGCTTCAGACCGTCGAACTGATCAAGAAAGAACGTGAGGCGAGGTCGGCGGCTGAGGCCGCGCGCACCACCGCAGAGGCGCAGGTTGCCGCGCTTCGGGCTGAACTGGCGGCCCGTGATCAGGACATCGCCGCGCGTGCGCAGGAGATTGCAGCTCTGCGCCGGGAGATCTCCGGGTTGGGTTTTGCCCAGACGCAGATGGAAAGCCTGCTGCGCGAAAGGGAAGCGGTAAGACAGCGCGTGGAAGAGATGCTGGCGCGGATCGAGGAAGTGATCTAGCGGGAACTCTGCTGCGGCGGGTCCTTCGCGGCGCTTCCAGACGCCGGGGTTCCTGGCGGGCACCTTGGCTGGAAGGGTATGGTCCGGCTGCCGTTGCGCCAGGCTGGCGGAGCGAGTTTTGAACCGAGCGAGGTTGCGCCGGGGTAGCGAGGGAGTGGGAAGAGAAGTGGCCGAGACGCAGTCCAGAGACGAGAGCTTGCTGGCGCCGGTCCCAGTGCATGCCGGCGTGGTCGTGGATATCTACGATCAGATCTATCAGCTTCGTGGGGTGGATCCGGCCCATATCGCGCATCTGGCCGCCGTGGTGGATGGCAAGATGCGCGTTGTCTCGGCGCACGGGGCCACGGTGGATTCACTGCGCGTGGCCGTATTGGCGGCGTTGAATCTCGCCGATGAGCTGGTGACGCTGCAGGCGCGATATGAGGCGTTATGCGCCTCACTGGAGGCTGGCCGTCAGACGGCGGCGGCAGGTGCGGTGCGGTCGCGGGCGGGCTCCCTGATGGGAATGCTGGACGAGATTCTCGAAGAGCGCAAGGCTGGGTAGGGCGCCGTCCGGCCCGGCGAATCCGCCGGGAAAAAATCAGAACGCTGCAGGCCCCATCTGCGCAGAACCCCTTGGGCTTGAAGACGGCATGGAAGCCAGGTTGGATTTGGCGGGCCGCTCTATGTGACCTCGGCCTGAATGCGGCAGCGCAGCGTGGCGACAACCTGCGCTGCGCGCCGGATGGATTCGGCCCGCCGCGAGGATGCTGTCTTTCCGGCGGATCTCGACTTGCTCCCCTCCATCCTTGTGCGGGATGATGGAGCTCACCTGTCTCTCCCTGGGGAGGGGATCCTCTTGCTCAAGGCGGCTATGTTCTCGCTGGCCATGGTTTCACTCGCTGCGGGCGCAGCCGGTGTGTGCTACCCGCAATCGGCCGGCACAGCCACAAGTCCACCGGCAGCGACGACAGAGGAGCCCTCCAATCCAAAGGTTCTTGCGGAGCTGCGGCAAGCCTGGCAGTTGGAGCAGCGACAACAGTCCGCGCTCGCGATCGGCGCGTACAAGAAGGCCAACAAGCTCGCCGGCGGCAGTTGTGTCGTCTGCCTCTCCGGTCTGTATCGAGCGCAGATGCAGCAGGGGGACTTCAAGGAGGCAATTCGCGCAGCGGCCGCCATGCAGGCTGCGGGAGCGTCGCCGCTGGTGAAGTCGGTGGCTGCATACAACCGAGGCCGGGCTCTGATGGCCCTGGGCGGCAATCAACCCAAACCTGCGCAGCTGGAGCAGGCGCGCTCCGCCTACAGCGAGGCGGTCCAGCTCGATCCACAAAACGTCTCGGCACTCTTCAACGAGGGCGAAGTGCTGGCGCGCATGGGCCGGAGGGATGAGGCCCAAAAGGACTTTCAGCTTTGCCTCCGCGCGTTGCGTCCCGGAGATCCGGCTTGGCTGCGGGTGAAGCACTTCGCGGACGACCCCGAGCTGGCGGTGCAGAAGATGGCCCCGGCCTTTGAGGTCACCGCCCTGAACGGATCCAGGTTCAACCTGGATGCCATGGCCGGCAAGGTGGTTCTGATCGACTTCTGGGCAACCTGGTGCGGCCCCTGCAACCGGGACCTGCCGTACTTGAAGAAGATTGCCAGGGAGTTCGCCGGTCAGCCTTTGGTGATGATCAGCGTGAGCCTGGACTCCAATGCGGCAGCCTGGAGGGAGTTCGTACAGAAGCACGAGATGAGCTGGTTGCAGTATCGGGATGCGGACCACCAACTCGCCCGTGAGTTTGGGGTCACCTCCATTCCGCACTACTTCACCATCGACTCCGACGGGGTGTTGGCCTCGGAGTCACTCGGCAGTGGATCCAATCTCGAAGGCAGGTTGCGAGACTTGATTGCCAGGGCGGAACAAGCCGGCCGGCAGCGGGCCGCCGCCACCGCACCTGCCGCGCCGCAGACGCCTTGACACATCCCGGCGGCCTTTGCGAGCTTCTCTTTTGCGTTTTCACTAGCGCAGCCATCGAGTCGAAGAGCTGCGGCATGCCCGGAATCCTGCTCCCCGGCGGCGGCGCGGCCGCAACCATTCTCCCGGTGATGCTCCGGCCATGCGGGATCCGCGCGTCCCGGCGCAGCAGACTCACCGGCCGAAGTAAACTAAAGGCTCTATGACTGAGAGCAAAAAGGCCCCGGCGCGCGCGGCGCTCAAGGCAGTGCGTGGCACCCGCGATCTTCTCCCGGACCAAACTCCGCTGTGGAACCACGTTGAGACCACCGCCCGCAACCTCTTCGCCCGCTACGGCTTCGGCGAGATTCGCACGCCGGTGCTGGAGGCTACCGAGCTGTTTGCCCGGGGCGTAGGCGAGGAGACCGACATCGTCAGCAAGGAGATGTTCACCTGGGAGGATCGCGCCCGCGCCGGCGGCGAAGGCGTCCACGGCCCGGAGTCAAAGGCTCCGTCCCTTACCCTGCGCCCGGAGAATACGGCTGGCGTGGTCCGCGCCTACATTGAGCATCAGATGGCCAACAGCGGAGCCCTGCGGAAGCTCTACTACATTGGCCCGCAGTTTCGCCGCGAGCGTCCGCAGCGAGGCCGCTACCGGCAGTTCTGGCAGATCGGCGCGGAGGTGATTGGACCGCCATCCTCCGGCTCCGAGTCTCCGTTGCGTGACGCCGAGATTCTGGAGATGCTGGCCGGCTTCCTGGATGAGCTGGGGGTGCACGGCTGGCGGCTTGAACTTAACTCGGTGGGCTCTTCCCAGGATCGCGTCCGTTACAACGAAATCCTGCGCGCCGCGCTGCAACCCATTCGCAGCCGGCTGTGCGGCGACTGCCGGCGCCGCGCCGAGACCAACCCGCTGCGGGTGCTGGATTGTAAAGTTCCTGACGACCAGGCCCTGATCGGCGCTCTGCCGCAGATCTCCGACCACATCTCCGCCGACTCGCAGACCCACTTCAGCGCAGTACGCGCCGCGCTGGAGGCCTGCGGGGTTCCGTATTCCTTGAACCCGCGGCTGGTGCGCGGCCTGGACTACTACACGCGCACTACGTTCGAGTTCACGGTCGGCACAGGACTTGGCGCGCAGAATGCCCTGCTGGGCGGAGGCCGCTACGATGGCCTGAGCGAGATGCTGGGTGGCCCGCGCTCGCCCGGCATTGGATTCGCCATCGGCGAAGACCGCCTGATCCTGACCCTGCAAGCCCAGCAGGAAGAGGATGCCCGAGCCCCTGGAGCAGCGCCAGGCGAGTTACTGGACGCCTACATCGCCCCTTTAACCCCGGCCCAGAACGCAACCGCCCTGGCACTGGCCCGTGAGCTCCGCTCCGCCGGCCTCAGGATTGAGGTGGGCGACGGCTCCTTCAAGCTGCGCAAGTCCTTTGAGATCGCCGACGGCTTGGCCCGCCACATCGTCCTCCTGGGCGAAGACGAGGCCGGCAGCGGGGTCTTCACGGTGAAAGCCTTCGCCAGCGGAGAACAAACCAAGGTCCCGCGGGCAAGTTTGGCTGAAGCTCTGCACGGAGTGCAGAGACGCAGCTCAAACTTCGTACAATAGATAGATTGTGACTCTCGACTTCTTAGGCACGCTCGAACGCACGCATACCTGTGGCGAACCCCGCAGCTCGCATGCTGGTCAGGTAATGACCCTGATGGGCTGGGTGAACCGCCGCCGCGATCACGGCAACCT
The DNA here is from genome assembly GCA_021819255.1 of Acidobacteriota bacterium. GTDB lineage: Bacteria > Acidobacteriota > Terriglobia > Terriglobales > Acidobacteriaceae > Granulicella. The sequence continues at coordinate 1,066 of JAKART010000079.1, read as the reverse complement.
CATCTTTCTGGACCTGCGCGACCGGACTGGCATCACCCAGGTGGTGCTGGACAAGGAGATCAGCCCGGAGGCCCACGCCAAGGCGGAAGCCGCCCGTCCCGAGTATGTGGTGGCTGTTACCGGCGTGCTGCGCAAGCGCGGCGAAGGGTTGGCCAATCCCAATATGCTCACCGGCGAGGTGGAGCTCTTGGCGCACTCGCTGCTGCTGCTCAACGACGCCAGGACCCCGCCCTTCTCGCCCGCGGAGGAGGCCATTGCCAACGAAGAGGTACGGCTAAAGTACCGCTACCTGGACCTGCGCCGGGCCGAGATGCAGCAGAACTTTGCGATTCGCAGCCGGGTCGCCATGGCGATCCGCAACGATCTGGTGAGCCAGGGTTTTCTGGAGATCGAAACTCCCTTCATGACCCGCTCCACCCCGGAAGGAGCACGCGACTACCTGGTTCCCAGCCGTGTTCATCCCGGCCACTTCTATGCTCTTCCGCAGTCTCCGCAGATCTTCAAGCAGATTTTGATGGTCTCCGGCTTCGACCGCTACTTCCAGATCGCGCGCTGCTTCCGCGACGAGGACCTGCGCGCTGACCGGCAGCCCGAGTTCACCCAGATCGATCTGGAGATCAGCTTTCCGCAGATGGCCACCATCTTCGCCGTCACGGAGGGTTTTCTGCGCGCGGCCTTCTCCGCCGCAGGCATCGAACTGGGTTCGGAACCCTTCCTGCGCATGACGTACGATCAGGCGATTCAGCGCTACGGCATCGACAAGCCGGATATGCGGCTGCCGGCGATGGTGAATCTGTCCGCAGAACTGACGGAGGAGCTGCGCGCGGCGCTGAAGATCGACCCCGCGCTGCCGGTGCTGGGATTCACCGTCCCCGGGGTGGGCGAGCTGAGCGGCACGGCGCGCAAGGCGCTGCTCAGCGAGATTCGTTCCGGCTTCGGCGACTGCGGCCTGGACATGCTGGACGTTGCCCGTCTGCGCACCAACCCCTCCTTTGAGCCCCTCGCAGAGACCATCGAGGCCCGGCTGAGCGCGGAGATGCAGCGCTTCAACGGCGGCGCGATCGGA
>JAKART010000078.1 GCA_021819255.1 Acidobacteriota bacterium | reverse complement strand
TTGCGGCTAGACCATTTTCCCTGAAGGTGTAAGCAGGGGGAACGACTCCTGTGGGCGTTTTCCTCAATGAAAACGCCACTGAACGCCCGCTTCCGTACACCCATCATCAGGGAAAATGGTCTATACATGCAGGCTCAAGCGCCTTGAGACCGGCTTTGACTCGGTTGCCAGGCATCCCGGCTGCAAACTCCAGGACGAGATACATCTCTTCCGATAGTTCACAGAGCCGGTCTTATCCTCAGCCTTCGGCCCCTTGCAAATTGCACCGGAGTCCGTAAAACTTGAGGAGACAACCTGATTTCAGCCATCACGGTATCGCGTCTTTGGGCAGCCATGAAGGGTATCTCATCGCTGCTCGAGAATCAGCATCGCCGGCTGAAAAGTCCCCGTCGTCTAGAGGCCCAGGACGACATCACACTCATGGTGTAAACACGCGGTTCGAATCCCGTCGGGGACGCCATATCAGAGCCGACCTTGTCCACTGTCCACTCCGCCGGCATTTACAGACCTGCTGCGGGAAGCTTACTCTCCGGGCTGGCCCTTTCTCAAAGGCCGGCGCCGTCAAGATTCCGCCAAAAGATAAGGTCAATTCCAACGCCCGCAGGTCCACCTGGAACAGCGGAGCCGCTCTTCCCGGTCTTACGCCAGCACCTTGATGCCGATCAGGTGGCGCAAGTCACCATTGGCTGATGCTGCGCAGGTACAAACCACGCTCAGTGCCCTCCCAATGCCGTTTCGCCGGATTGCGGTGGAATTTTTGAGCCGCCCGCGGACGCAGCGCCGCCAAAGCTGACATAGCTGTCAGAAAATTCTGATGTCACCATCTTCGGCTGGATCACGACGCCGTTATAGAGCGTCGCCGCCAGCAGATGGTCGCCGACCGGCCGCGCAAAGCGCAGCTTCCAACCCGTATCCCAGTAGCGAACCGTAAAACCGGGAAGCTGAACCGCAAAGACCATCGAGGATGTAGCTGTCGTCAGAAGGATACGGTTTTCATGGCGGTCAAAGTACAACCCATCCACCTGAGGCGTATCGAGACTATAAACGATCTTCCACCTCAATCCATTATCGGTGGAATAGAAGACGCCTTCGCGGCCGCCCACCCACAGATCGTGATTTCCATCGATCGCAACCGCGGAGATCTGCGACAGAGTCGACGGAAGGCCAATCGTATTCCAATGCGCGCCTTCGTCCGTTGAGAAGTACATCTGCCTTAGACCGGCCGCGAGCAACTGGTTCTTCTCCGCGGCAACGAAGCGCACATCGTCCAGCGCTAGAGAACTCACCGGAGTCCATGCAATGCCATCATCATCGCTCTTCAACAGCCCCTCCGAGGTGCCCGCATAGCTGATCAAGTTCCGATATGAGACCAGTGCATATACCACAGCATCGATCATCGGCTGCTTGGAAGAAAGCCGCTCTGCTCGCAGCGCATCAAGCTCCTGGTGGCCCGGGGATCGCCGGCCATGTCCCGTCTGACGCAGCCAACGACCGGAGTTGACCCAGACATCATCCTGGTTGCGGAAGATTCCATGCGGCGTTCCCGCCAGCAAAGTCCCTGCCGGCGTCATCGCCAGGCTGTATATATCCCGGCCATTGAGGCCAACACTATCCTCCCTCCAGTGCGCGCCGCCGTCGATGCTCTGGAATACGCCTCCATCCTGCTTGTCGTTGACCACTCCTGCATAGACTGTGGCAGGGTGCATCGGATCGGCCGCATATGCCATCACCTGGCGGGAGGAGAAACCGCTGTTCGAGGATACAAAGCTGGCGGCGAAGTCCTCGCTGCGCAACACCCCGCCACGCTCCGTCGCCAACAGAATGTGCCCGGAGTCACGTGGATCCACATATACGTCATTGACCACCACATCGGAGGGCGTCAGTCGCTGCCACTGCTTGCCTCCATCCAGGGTCCTGTAGAGCCCCTCTGTGGTGCCCGCGTAGACCGTATCCAGATGCTCAGGATCCTGTTCGAGCTTGCGAGTGCGGCGCGCCTCGGAGGGAATGCCCTGCACTTTATGAAAGAGAATCCCTGAATCGATGCTTTTGTAGATACCCGAACATGCGCTTGCATACACCACCTGCGGCAGATTCGGGTCGATCAGGATGGAGAATACATCCGAGTCATCGATTATGCCCTGCTTGATGCTCTCCCAGTGCCGGCCTCCATCAACCGTTTTCCACGGCAAGTGCCAGGTGCCCGCATAGATCACCTGAGGGTTGCGCGGGTCGATCGCCACAGACTGCACCTCGTGAATCTCCTTGCTTCCCAGCGGACTGATCTGCGTCCAATGCAGGCCGTCGTCCATACTGCGAAAGACGCCCTGAAGCGTGCCCGCAACCATCATCTCCGGATCAAAGGATGAGCGCGTCAAAGAGCGGATGGACTGCCCCCGCATCTCCGGGTCGCTCCACCAGGTTTTGCCGCCATCTTCACTGATGAAGAGTCCCCCATCGGGGTGATCCACAATCCACGCTCCCACCACCAGCCGTTGCGGATCCCTGACATCGGTGAGAATGTGATCGATGATCAGGTCGCTGCGATTCCCCACCTCTCCTAGACGCCTCCAGGTGACGCCACCATCCTGGGAGTCATACACCCAACCATTGGCCGTACCCAGGTAGAGATGCTTGGAATTGTTGGGATCAGCGGCAAAACTGCGAGCATCTCCTCCATACGGTCCAAGAGGAAACCATCGCAAAGCATGTATCGGAACGGTACACACCGTACAACCGAATACCAGAACGGACAGCAGAAGCCAAGGTAGGAATCTCAGACGCTTCAATAAAAACTCCTCTTCTTGTATCAGGCTAACGCAAAGAGATGGGCAGCAGAAGCCATCTGGCGCCCCAGAGGAATCACTCTGCGGAAAACTCCGTCAAACTGCATTTTTGTCGCGGAACGAGCCAGATCTTTCAGCCCACTCCTGGCCGGAAGGTATTGGAGGGGGCGAGTCCAATCACGGTCACGTGCTGGGGGCCGGATCCTCCGCGGGCGCTTATTCAGGATAGCGTTCCATCTGGGAGAGGCGCCAGAGTCTGCGAAAAAATTGCGCACCAAGGGCAACGGCCGGATGGGATCTCTCCCAGCCGGCCGTTGCGGTCGCGAACACAGAGTTAGTTGGAGCTGGTTGTGGTGGTGGAACTGCTCGCCGCCTTCTTGTGGTGGTGATGAGCATGCCGCACGCCCAAAGGCTTGCGCGGGATGGGTTTCACCGCAGTCTCATCCACCGGCGTCAGTCCGTTCGTATCCAGGTTTGCTCCGGTCGGAATCAGAACCGTCTGGTCAGAGTTGGTTCCATCCTGGCCGGTGTAGACCCCGATGCTCGATGGATCCAGCCCCTTCTCCTTCACCAGATAGTCCTTCTCGTTGACGGCGCGCAGAGCCGCACGGTGGAGCGTCTCTTTCTCCGCCAGCGCCTGTTTGCGCTGTGTGGAGCGCCCGCGGACCTTCACCGGCGCGGAGTTGCCGATAATGGCCAACTTCGCTCCGCTGTTCTGCTGATCCGTCAGGGCGATGTCATCCAGGCAAGCCTTGGCTTCATTATCGACGCGCGTCGGACGAACTTTGTCACGGTCGAAGGTGATGGTGCACAGATTCTTCGTGACAACCGGAGCCGGTGGCGGTGGCGGATTCAGGTTCACCGTCGTCTGCGCTGAGGCGGTCTGGCCCTGGTCATCCACTACGTTACAAGTCACCGTAATCGACGAACCCGGAGCCGCGCCCGTGGTGGACAGGGTAGCCGAAGAAGTGTTACCGCTGATGGTGCCCGCTGTGGCGCTGTAGCTGTAAGTCAGGGGACGATTCTGGGGGCTGGATCCTACCGCAGTGACGGCAACCGGATCACCGGCATTGACAGTGGTCGGGTTGGCCGAGCAGCCAATGGTCGGCGGCTGGAACTGGGTCACGGTGAACTGGGTAGAGCAGTCAGCCGACTCACCCGGCTTGTTGGCCTTCCCCTGCGCCACATGGCCTTTGACGGTATAGGCGCCAGGCGCCAGACCCTTGGTGTCGATGGCCGCTACAGTGGAGTTACCCGAAACAGCGCCGCCGCTGCTGGACCAAGTGTAGTGAACCGGCTGCTTGGGGCGCAGATCGGTGGGCGTGCCGGTCACCGTGACCGGATCACCGGGATAGATGGTGCCCGTTGGCGCCGTCACCGAGCAGGCGTACTTCACGGGCGGCGGAGGCGTCACGCTACCAAAGTGGAAGAGCAGACCGGAGCTCAACTCAGCTCCGTTCAAATTGGCTCGCCCACCCTGGAGGTAGATCGCAGGGTTTGCGGGGCCAAAGTCGATATGGGTATACCGATAATCCGCCTCGAAGAGACGAAGCCCAAGGTGATTGTGGAAGAAAGGCAGTTGATAGTCCATGCCACCGCCGGCCATCAGTCCCGTACCCCAGGTATAGGGGTTGTATCCGACGCCGCCGGGATTATTGGGCCCAACGCCTCGCACACCACCTATCAAGCCGTGCGCGAAGAGCGTATAGTTCTGCAACGGCCAGCGAAAGATCGGTCCGACGTAGTACCCATAGAAGCCATCGCCCTGACCATTGGGGTTGGCGATCATATTGAACTCGCCGCCAATGTACTTGTTGAAGTAGTAAGCGCCACTTCCCATCGCGCCCTCGTTGACGGAACCAAACTGTTCACCCGATGGCTGGATGTCACTGCTCAAACCATAGTATGAGTACCCCGTAAACACGTCCACACGCGAGGGGCTTGGAGCGTTCGGCAAGGTACTCTGCGCGCTAATGCTGGCGACCCCGCAACTGACCGCGCATGCGGCCAGAATGAAGCTGCCTAAATTACGAAATGGACGATAAGACATTCGACGATCCTCCCAATCAATCTGCTAAGTTGAAGGTTTCCAGGTACTCTTGATCACTGCCTTTGGGGAATTCTGATAACCGTATCTCGCAACGAGTGTGAAAATTCATGTTGCAAACACAGGAAGCGCCGGAAAAATGCTTCGGTAAACAGCGAACCTTGATCTCTACCCTTTATTACATTACCGCAATTTCACCCACTTCTTGCCTCCAAATTCAAACCGAATCCGATCTGTAACAGGCCGGAACATTCTTCGGCTCCCTTTGCCGCCACCCTCCGGCTCTCCAAAATCAGTCAAGATTCAAGGTCTGCCGGATGGCGCCTCGGCCAGCTTGGATCTTTTCTTGCAAGAGAGTGATCGCATAAAGCAACTGTTCCGGCCGGGGAGGGCACCCAGGGACGTACACATCCACCGGAATGACCTGATTGACGCCCTGCACCAAAGCATAGTTGTTGAAGACTCCGCCCGAGGTCGCGCAGGCGCCCATCGAGATCACCCACTTCGGTTCAGGCATCTGCTCATAGAGTCTGCGAATCACAGGAGCCATCTTTTGCGAAACCCGGCCGGCAATGATCATCAGGTCGCTCTGGCGCGGCGAAGGACGAAATACCTCGGCGCCAAAACGGGCAATGTCATACCGGGAACCACCCATGGACATCATCTCGATCGCGCAGCAAGCTAAACCAAAAGTCATGGGCCAAATCGAGTTCTTGCGCACCCAGTTGATAGCGGCATCCAACGACGCCAGTACAACTCCCTCTGGCTGGCCACTCCCCCAGTTCACCTCTTCCAGCTTCTCTCGGTTCTTCCCGAAGCTCTCCAGGCTGCCAAAGAGATACCGGTCGCTCCGCTGTTGAGCCGGGTTCGGCTGAACAACTTTTTCTGTTTGGTTGGAGCTCTGATTCATCATGCCCAGTATACGTCCCCTCTGCTCGTTTTCTCCATGGAATGTTGATTGTGCAACCCATTTCTCGAGCTGGAAACAGACTCACCGAGCCGTACGCCCTGTGTTCTCCAAGACGCTTCAGATGTCTGGTTCAGATGCCGCCCTGCTTCTCGGCGTTGGATCGAAATGCGGAAATTTCGGCCGTTCCCCGCCTTCCTGACACATCTCCGCGCCCAGGCAGGGCCGCCCGGCGCAACTCTTCCAAGTCCAACTTTAGATCCAAATGAGCCAGCCGCAGCCCATCTCCTCTGCAAGCCCCAGTTGAGCCGCTCCCAACCGCGTCAACGGCTGTTTCTGTCCATGGCGTCCAGCAGAGCCGTTCGCAACTCCCTCTCCTGTTCTGCGGTCAGCCGCCTTCCCTCTGAGGTCAGGTAGAAGACATCGATGGCTGTCTCCCCCTCGGTATCCACCAGCGCCACTTCCACATTGAAGCCAAGATCGCTCAGGGTTGCGCTCATCGCACGCAGGAGTCCGGGCACATCTTGCGTGATCACCTGCAGCAGCGTGCTGTGGGAGGATGCCGTCTCGTCAAACTCGATTCGGGTCTCCACCGCCACTCGCGGAGCCCGGCGCCGGGGCCGGCGGCGGCTGCTCAGCATCTTTTCCACGGAGCTTCTGCCCGCCACCAGGTCCCGCACGCTGGACAGAAATCTCGCCCGCTCACTCTCATTCAGCTCCAAAGTGTGGAACGTGTCAGTAAATCGGAAGGTGTCCACCACCACGCCGGCCTGGTTGGCGAAGGCGTCCGCGGTGACCACATTCATCCCCCAGGCAGCCAGGGCCGCCGTCATCCCCGCAAACAGCCGCGGACGGTCTGGGGTAACCAACGTGACTTCATTCACCATCGAACCGGACTGCGTTGCCCCGTGGTGAAAGGTCATTTGAAATGGATCCTCCTCGAATCGCTGCGCCATCTCGAAGTGCTGCCGCATCGTCTCGGCTGACCGCGTGCTGACGTATCGCTCTGGAAAGCCCTCCAGAAAATGCTCCATCTCCGCCTCCCGGCCGGGCAACAGCGCCAGAACCCGAGCGATCTTCTCATTCTTGCGCCAGAACCCGGTTCCACCTACGGAAACCCGCGCATGCACCCGCTCTTCATCGACGCTTCGATCCAACTGATTGGAGGTTGCGATGTAAAGCCGCCACAGGCTCTCGGCCTTCCATGGCGTCAAGGCGTCCGGATGCACCGCAGCGATGTCGGCATACGTGAACAGGGTCAACATGCGCAACGACTCGTGAGTTTGCACCCTTCCCGCAAAGGCGCGCACGGTCTCGGCATCGAAGATGTCGCGCCGGATTGCGGCCGACATCTCCAAATGCATCTCGATGAGGCGCAGAACCTGACTGGAGTCATAGGCATCCATCTCCAGCCGTTGCAGCACGCTGTGCGCAAGCCGCGCGCTCTCCGCCGCGTGGCTCTCTCCCAGGCGTCCTTTGCCGGTGTCATGCAGCAGGGCAGCCAGAAACAGGAGCGCCGGGCTCTGGAGTTCTGCCAGAATGGCTCCGAAGCGCACCCTCCAGGCTTCCATCTCCTGGTGGGGCTCTCGAATTCCATCCTTCGCCGCCTCCCTGTCCCGGCTTCTGCCGCGCTCCGCAGGTGGATCCGCCATGCCGTGCAGGGTATCGATCAAGACGAAGGTGTGTTCATCCACCGTGTAGCGGTGATAGGCATCCCGAATCACGAGGGCGTCGATCCCGTGGAACTCCGGCAGAATCAGTTCCAGCACACCCAGCGAATGCATGGCGCGCAGCGCATGCCCGGCCTGCCGTCCCGTCAGAATGGCGGCAAGATGTCTCCACAACCCTGGACCCTCTTCCAGATTCGCTGAGAGCAGCGGAATCGCCGCCACGATTCTGTCTTCGCTGCTGTGCGCCAGGCAGGCTCCGCTCTCCGCCAGGGCGCGAAACGCCCAGAGCACGGTCTCCGGTTCGAGCGCAACATCCAATCCTCGAGAAGAAATCGGATCGAGCTCCAGCACCCCGGCTTTGATCCGGAATCCGCTCTGACTGGCCCCCCGAAGCCGTTTGACTGAAGTCGGCGTTTCCACTTGCAGCCCGGATCTCTCCGCCTCGCGCAGCAAACGCTTTTCAATTGCCCGGGCATGGCGAAAGTAGACCCGCATCCAGTACGCCGCATCCACGCCCGATCCAGCCCGATCGGAGAGACCGATCCGCCGCTGGGCGGCTGCATCCTGCGCCTCCCAGTCCAGGATGTTGTCATCCCTCTCATGGCGATAGTGCAGAAAACAACGCACGGCGGACAGAAACGCCACGGCCTCCCACAGATCTTCGCCCTCCATCTGGTCGCCAGGAGCACCGTCAGCTTGCTTTAACTGCCCAGGCGGTCGCCTCTTTTCCGCTCCATAGGGAAGGATCAGACGTTTGCCTGAACGCAGCTCGTGCAGCCAGTGAGAGGCATTCACATCTCGCAATCCGCCAGGGGAGTCTTTGATATTGGGTTCCAAGTGAAACAGCGTGTCGCCAAACTTTGCGTGACGCACTCGCGTCAACCTTGCCAGGGCTTCGCCAATCGCCCTGCCGTCGCGGGAACGCAGCTTTGCCAACGACTTTTCCTCGAATCGAGAAAAGAGAACTGCATCGCCACCCAGCCGGCGAACGTCGAGAAGCGAAAGCGCAAACTCCGGATTGTCGTTGTCCAGGCGCTCGCAATCCCCCGGCGTTCTGGTAGCCAGCGATACCT
>JAKART010000077.1 GCA_021819255.1 Acidobacteriota bacterium | reverse complement strand
CTCACCGCTGCCGAAAGATTCTGGTCGCCCAGGTGGAGCACGGCGAAGCAGATCTCCTCGCACTCCTCGGTGATCTGTGAGCACAGGGTCGCCCGCCCGAAGGCAAAGCGCCCGCGGCCGGAGGCAAACACGTCGTAGTCGTGGCGGCGGACGTCGAAGCAGAAGATCCGGCCCGCGTCCGGATAGCTGCGGAAGATCGAGCTGATGGCGTAGTGCGCGCCCACGCTCTCCAGATCCAGCCGGCCCGCGTTGACAAAGCGGCGATAGACGTCCGCGCCGTCACCCGCGGCCGGATCGTTGCTCTGGGCCCGCGCCAGGATGCGCAAAAACTCCGCCTCAAGCTGGTGAGGGGAACGGATGGGAGCTTCGGTGGCCGAGCAAAGCGCAGGATCGGCGAAGAGCCGGTGGGCCAACTGAAGCACCCGGCCGGCGTAGGCCATGATCTGCACCGTCTCTATGCCGGAGATGTCGTCAAAGAACCACCCGCAGGAGGTGTACATCAACTGGGTATGGCGCTCCAGCTCCAGCAGCTCCAGAGCGGTGGTGCGTTCCTCAGGACTCAGGATATGAGTGGCCTGCGCTGTGAAGAAGCGATCCAGATTGTCGGAGGAACGGTCCAGAATCACATGAATGTAGGCATCCCGGGCAGCCCAAAGATCCTTGAGCAGCGGCTTGGCTACGGCCTCGGCCAGCGGAGCGGTGCGGTCCCGCAGCAGATCCAACGCCTCGCGCAGGGGCGCGCGCCAGCGCTGATTCCAGCCCGCCCGTCCTCCGTTGCACCCGCAATCGGAGCGCCAGCGCTCTACCCCGTGGCTGCAAGACCAGGAGGTGTTCTCGGCTACCTCTGCCTCCCAGGCCGGCGGGAAGTTCTCCAGGAACTCGCCATAGTTGGTCAGCCGCGCCTGCTGGTTCTCTCGGATCCAGTGCAGCGCGTAGCTCAGGGCCATCTCGCCGTAGTGGTGATGGTGGCCGTAAGACTCGCCGTCGGTGGCCACATGCACCAGTTGCGGCGCGCCGCCGGGATCTTCGGCGTGGAAGCCGGCCATGAGCCGCCGCGCAAAGCTCTCCCCATCGTTCAGCAGGCCCTCAAAGGCGATGGCGCGGGAGGCTGGGCCATCGTAGAAGAAAACCGCAATGGAGCGGCCCGCATCCAGCTTCACACGGTACGGACGGGTGGGGTCTACGGTGGCGTTGGGGGTCTCCGTCCAGGGCTCTTCGAGTGAGCTTGGGTGGTCAGCGCTCGCTTTGTCCGCCCTGAAATCTCCCGCGCGCTCCGCGCCCACCGGCCTTGCCTCCGGCGCGGCCTCTCGCAGTCTACGCACCCGGGCGCACTGGTGTGGCGCCAGGATGGTGAAGCGGATACCCTCCTGGGCCAGCAGATCCAGCACCCAGCGGGAGACGGCCGTCTCAGCCAGCCACATGCCCTCCGGTTTGCGGCCAAAACGATGCTCAAAGTCGGCGATGCCCCAGCGGATCTGGGTGCGCGCATCCCGCTCGGAGGCCAGGGGCAGAATCACATGGTTGTACACCTGGGCCAGGGCAGACCCGTGGTGGGAGTACAGCGCAGTGCTGGCCTGGTCGGCGTCCAGGATCATCCGGTAGGTCCGGGGAGCGAACCCCTCCAGCCAGCTCAGCAGCGTGGGGCCAAAGTTGAAGCTCATGCGCGCGTAGTTGTTCACGATGCGAATGATCTGGCGCTGCTGATTCACGATCCGCGAAGCCCCGTTGGGGGCGTAGCACTCCGCCGTAATGCGGTCGTTCCAATCGTGGTAGGGCGCTGCCGACTCTTGCAGCTCTACGGTCTCCAGCCACGGATTCTCGCGCGGCGGCTGGTAAAAATGACCGTGAACGCAAAGAAAACGCTGAGGCGGAGCTGCGGAGGGGGCTGGTTTGCGGGTTGCCGACATCGCTTCAAGGATAGCAAGGCCTCGCCGGGGATCAAGGAGAGCCGGACTCCCGGAAGGCCGGTCGAGCCAGGCCAACGGTCAGAGGCCCTCCCCCGACGTCACGCCCCTGTCCTGTCCGGCTATGGCATGCCTGGCGGCCGCTCCGCGCCAGGCACATAGCGCACCACGTACAGCGTCCCCGGGCTGGGGTAGGGCCAGCGCGAGTAATGTACCGGCGCAAAGGGCGCGGGGCCGTAACAGGCGTTGGGATCGAAGGAGATCCCGTAGAGCGGATGGACATGGGGGACCATGTCCAACTCCCAGGATTTGGGACAGGCGCCGGAGGGAGCCGGCGCGCGACGCGAGTAGGCGTCCGCCGGTGTCACGATGAGGGGCTCGTTGATATGGCTCGCATGTCGGAGTTCCGTCAAAAAATCATACTCCCAACCGTACTCCACGGAGGTGTCCGGAACACCGTCGGCGCGTATCTCAGCGGCGAGAACCACGCGAGCACGGTAAAAGGCGAATCTGTCGTGGACGATCACCACGCTGTAGATCGCTACAATCGCGGCCAGGAAAAGGGCGGCGGTCGGCAGTCGGACTCGGATCCGGTCCTGGTAGTGGCGGACCACCCAGGGCAGCGCGACAGCCGCCGGCTCGAGGAGATAACGGCCATAGATGCCGTGGGCGGAACTCGCCCGAGGAATCAGAATCAGGGTGTAAGCGACGGTGAACGGAGCCAGAAGGACGCAGAGATGCTCCCAAGGGAGGGTCCGGGGCAGGTTCGGCTCCAGCCGAGCCTGCCGGGGATGAAAGATTGATTCGATGATCCCAAGCATTCCGCCCAGCGATGCGACAGTTAAGACCAGACGCGTACTGAGGCCAAGGAAGATCGGAACCCGGCCCTGGAGATCGGTGTCTCCGAACCCGTAAGGGATCAGCCAATCCTGCAGGTATGGTTCCAGCACAGGGCGGGCCGGAGCATGCATCCGGTGGAGGACCAGCAGTATCAGGATGCAGCCGAGACTTGTCGCGAAGGCCGCATTGATGGATCGGCGGATATTCCTGCGCAGCTCGGGAACGAAGGGGACCACAATCGGGAGCAACAGGAGGGGCACGGTCAAGAAGGCATGGAAGAAGCTCGATAGAATCTCGAACTCTCGTCCAGCGTGTACGGCCAGGTGCTCGGGGACGGAATAGGGCTGGCGCTGGAACCATTGCATGCAGGCAAAGATGAAGGCCGCCCCAGCCACAGTGGCCGCCAGGCCCGCGGCCAGGACGCGTCGGCGGAGCCGCAACAAAAACAGTGCCGAGGGGACCATCACCAGGGTGCCCAGCCACGCAATCTGACGAGCTGTGCCGCAGAGTGCGTTTGTCACAACGGCAAGGCAGAGCCAGGCGACGGCGGCCCCGTCGATGCGGGACTGCAGGGCGCGCAGGCAGGCGTAGAGGCAGGCCACAACGGCGAAGAGCCCGAAGATGTCGCTCATGTAGGTAACCGAGAGCATCAGGTACTGCGGTGAGAGCACCAGCGCCAGCGTGCCTAGCGTCGCATTGCGCTCATTCACCCCCGCCAGCACCATCGTCCTCTGCAGCAGCCAGGCGGTCACAATGGCCACCAGCAGGGTGCTCATCCGCACTGTGGTGAAACCGAATCCGAACAGCTTGATAAACGCCGCGCCCAGATAGAGCTGCCAGCCCAGCATCGCCGTCGCCCAACCGTTGTAGGCGATGTGACCGGTCGCGGCCAAGTGTTGTGCCATGAGGATATATGTGCCGTCGTCGCTGACACCCATACCGGCATAGGGGCGGCTGATCAGCGCGCAGAGGAGCACGGCCAAGGCACAGAAGATGGCTGGAAGGCGAAGCCTGCGGGCGAGTTGCAAAGAGCCTCCGGATGGTTCTTCAATTGCGTCCGCCTGATGCGGCGACAGACGGATCTTTCTTGTCTCCGGCCTCTCCGGCAGGGTTGACGGCAGCATAAGGGCCTACCTGTAAACGTAGTATTGACCGTCACCGCCCAACCCGCCGCCGAAAGAGGCGATACGCCTGACCCCAAGGGCTGAGGCTTCTGCCCCCGGCAGCGGCTCCGACGCAATCACGATTGGACGGCTCCCATTCTCAGCCGCTGCGGAGACCTCCGCCTTGCTCGGTAGGTGACGGGGCCGGGCCTCTACCCTGTCCCAAACCATGAAGGAGACAAGGCCTCCGCGCTCCACGGAGTAAGCGTTCGGGCGCTGCATGTACGCAAGCACGGCGCCGCCGATCACGTCGGGAAAAAATACGATCGGGGCATGATCGAGGTGACGTTGACGCAGAAACGTCGCAACCTCTTTGCTTACGGAGAACGGATAGCACAGGCTTAGCGCGGAGACAAACAGCCCCGTCGCCACCTGAACGGCCAGAACCACGCCCAGCAGGAAGGAGCGCCATGGCAAAGCGTGTGGACTACCCGAGGGCGTGTGGGATGGCGCGGCCTCGTACTCGATCATGACCGCAAGCAGAAATACGATGAACAACCAGCCGACATGGCGCATCTGGAATACGTTCGCGATCGCCATCTCAGCCACCAGCAGAGTGGAAGCGACGAAGAAGAAGTACCGCGCCTCCCTCTGGCGAAACCAGAGGCAGAGGGGAATGGCAAGAGCCAGGCCAATGGCCGGACTCACCCAACGGCCCATGTCAAAGAAGAGCGACGAGTTCCAAAACGCAAGCTCACCCGGGATCGGAAGATACGCCTGGGTGATGTCGCTGAATCGGAATAGATGTTGCAGCCAAACCCATTGGCCTATTGTCGGTAGCGTGCCGGCATCTTTTGGCGGACGAATCACGGCGAGAGCGGCAAGAATAGATGCGGAAAAGATCGCCGGCGCCACGGCTCTCTGGATGCCAAAGTCCGCCAAACCTCGTCGGGGTCCGTGGACCCCTGGGCCGGCCGTCGGGCATGCCAGATGTACCGGGTACAGGCAGAGTGCAACGACAAGCGCAGGCAACGACGTGAACGCTGCCAGGGATAGAGCGATGGAGATCTTCAGACCGGACGGGTCGTCCTTGCCTAGTGTGTGGGCGGCCAACAGGAACATCACGCCGATCATGTAATTCCGGTCGATCACGGCATACTCGAAGAGCATGAAGTAGGAGAAGACGAAGCCAAGGCGGACCCAAGCGGGAGCCTTGGCCGCGGAGAGAATCAGCACCGCCGCAGCCACAGAGAAGAGGTAGTTGGGAACCTTCATCCACTCCGGATTCCAGGTGAAGCGGGAGATGAAGTAGAGCACAAAGTGCCAAAGCGGAGGGTGCCCTTCATAACGAACGTTATGAACAACGGAGACGAGACTGGTGCTGGAGCGCGAGATCAGCCACGCCTGAGCTTCATCGCGCCAGAACGTGTGCTTCCAGCTCACCGCCGCCAGCAGCAAAGAGTAGACGGTCGCCGCAGCGATCAATCCTCGCCCTCCGGTCCGCCAGCCGGCAAAGTTCGGCGAGCCGGCCGCGCGCTCCTCGGAGGGCTGCTCTCGCTGCCGCCCCGCCCCTAGCCTCAGGCTGCGAGTCGCCCGAGTGTGCGGCCTTGGCGATTCGCCCCGCGCGGCGCCAGACGGCAGGGCGAGAAGGGCGAGAAGGCAACCTGCACATGCGATCGCGGGGCTGGACCCCGCAGCTCCGGAGTAGCTCCAGAGCAGATGCGGAGCGAAAGCGACCACCGCCAGGGCGCAGAAGAAGGCGGGAAGACGGAACCTGCAGACGAGTTGCAAGGAGCCTCCGAGCAAAGGCGTCGGTCCCAAGGCTGGACAGAGACGCCGGACAAAGATGCCGAACAAGGCTATCGGTTGTGCCCGCGGAGCGCTGCAAGGGCCGGGCGGGGAGGTTCAGATGAGGGCGAACTCAGGGTAGCAGGGCGTACGCCGCAGCCTACTCCTTCGCCGGTGGAAGATAGCGGACCACATACAGTGTGCCGGGGCCGCGGTAAGGCCAGCGCGAGTAGTGTACGGGCGCGAAGGGCGCCAAGCCGCCCCGGGGATCAGGCTGGTAACCGACCGCATAAACGGGGTGGTACTGCGGTCCGAGTTCGCCGCCCAGATGGGTTGGGTGGCGGAGTGCGGTCACGAGGCCGTTCTCCCATCCGTATTCGACGGAGGCATCCGGAACGCCCCTGGCACGCACTTCAGCGGCAAGAGCCACACGCGCCCTGTAGAAAGCAAACATATCGTGGGTGCAGGCGAAGCCGTAAATAGCCGTGATCGCGACCAGGGTGTAGCCCGCGAACGGGATCGCGGGCCGGATCCGCTCCTGATAAGAGCGGACGATCCAGGGCAGTGCGACGACCGCCAGCTCCAAGAGGTACCTATCGAAGATGGCTGCGTTTGCAGCCGGGAGGAGCAGGACCAGAACATAGGCGGCGGCGAAGGGCCCCAGAAGAACGTCGATCTGTCTCCATGGGAGATGCGGCGCGTCCTCCATTCCGCAAGACGCCTTGCGGTGGCGGAGGAGCGAGACAATCAAGCCAAGCATCCCGCCGAACGAGGCGAGCGTCAGCCCAATGCGCACCGGCACATGGAGAAAGATGGAGGGCCTGCCTGCGAGGCCGCTGCTTCCAAACCCACCGAGGGGAGTTACCCAATCCCCCATGCATGGCTCCAGCAGGTGGAGGTGCCCGATGTGTGCCCTCCAGTGGTAGGTCGCAAGCAGGTACAGGAGATAGGTCAGAGAGGCCGCCGAAGCGACTTTGACGGAGCGGCGTACGTTCCGGCGCAGCTCGGGAAGGAAGAGCACTACAATCGGGAGCAGCAGAAAGGGCATCTCCATGAAGGCGTGCGAGAGCCGCCAGAGAGCCTTGAAGACTTCCCCGCCATCTACGACGATGGGCTGGGGGACGGAGTAGGGCTGGCGGCTGAGCCAGCGCATGCAGGCCAAGATGAAGGCCGCCCCCGCGAGGCTGGCCGCGGAGCCTGCGATCAACACCCGTCGGCGAGAGCTGAGCAGATACAGCGTCGAAGGGACCATCACCAGAATGCCCAGCCATGCAATCTGGCGGGCAGTCCCGCAGAGGGCGTTGCCGGCTACCGCGAAACATAACCAGGCAACGGCGGAGCGTTCGCTGGAGGCCTGCAGAGCGCGCAGGCAACCGTAAAGACAGATCACTACGGCAAAAAGGCCAAAGATGTCACTCATGTACGTCACAGAGAGCATCAGGTATAGCGGTGAGAGCGCCAGCGCCAGCGTGCTCAGCGTAGCGTTGCGCTCCGTAACGTTTGCCAACACCAGGGTCCGCTGCAGCAGCCAGGCCATCGTCACGGCCACCAGCAGGGTACTCATGCGCGCAGTCGTGAGCGAGAAGCCGAAGAGCTTGATGAACGCCGCACCCAGGTAGAGCTGCCAACCCAGCATCGGAGCCGCCCAGCCGTTGTAGGCAATGCGTCCCGTGTTGGCCAGATGTTGCGCCATCAGGATGTAAGGCCCATCGTCGCAGATGCCCATGTTCGCGTAAGGACGACTGATGAGCGCACAGACGAGCACGGCCAGGGCGCAGAAGATGGCTGGAAGACGAAACCTGCGCATGAGTTGCAATGAGCCTCCGGACAAGGTTGTCGGTTGCGCCCGTGGAACTCAGCAAGGGTCGAGCGTGGTGCTTCAGAGAGATAGGAGTTCAGGGTAGCAGAGCACGGCTACTGCTCCGCCGGAGGCAGATAGCGCACCACGTACAACGTGCCCGCCGTGCGGTACGGCCAGCGCGAGTACTGCACCGGGGCAAACGGCGCCTCGCCGTAACAGGCGTTGGGATCGAAAGAGACGCCGTAGACCGGATGGATATGCCGGAACCCCTCATAGCCGTGCATGGGGCAGGCGTCAGTCGCAGGCGGAGGCACTGGCGTGTAGGCGTCCGCCGGGGTGACGATGTGCGGATCATTCACGTAACCGGCTCTCTCGATTTCCACCGAGGAGTTGTACTCCCAGCCGTTGTCCACCCGCGTATCAGGGACTCCGGCTGCCCGAATCTCAGCGGCCAGAGCGGCCCGGGCGCGGTAGCACGCAAAGTTGTTATGCGTCATCGCCACGCCCAGCGCCGCAGTCAGCACCAGCAGACCGCCGGTACTCAACAGCGGGAGTTGGGGCCGCACATGCCGCTGGTAGCCGCGCAGCAGCAACAGCAAGGCTACGGGCAACAGTTCCAGCGCGTAACGGTCGTAGATTACCACCCCTGCGGCGCGCGGAACCAGCAGCAGCGTATAGGCCAGCGCAAAGGGCAGCACAAGCACGCAGAGCTGGGCAAATGTGGGCTCGGCCGCCGCCCGCTGCGCCTCAGGCGAGCCGTCGCGGCTACCGGCTTCGGGACTAGAACCCTCCGGACCCTCGCGGGCCGCCTCCCCGCGCCGCAGCAGAACACTGACCAGCAGCCCCAGCACTCCCGCAAAGCACACCGCAGTGATGCCAACCTGCATGGCGCGGCTCAGATAGACGGGCGGAGCGCCCTGCAGATCGCTGCCCTCGAAGATCCCGTAGACGTTCACCCAGTCGCGCATGGTGGGCTCCAGAAGTAAGTTGGGATGCACGCGCCTCCAGTGCAGCGCCAGCAGCAGGTAGCCCACCATCAGAGATCGG
>JAKART010000076.1 GCA_021819255.1 Acidobacteriota bacterium | reverse complement strand
ATCATCGCCACGCCGGCGGCCATTGCAAACGCCTTTTACAACGCCACCGGGGTCCGCATCCGGCAGTTGCCCATGACGCCGGCCGTGGTCCTGGCGGCTCTGAACCAGCCCCTACCTCAAGCGGAGGCGCTATGAACTCCTTCTCTCTGGCCGACTGCTCCTCTGTCGACGCCGCGCTCGCGCAGTTGAAGAACGGCGCTGTGATCAAGGCCGGCGGCGTGGACCTCCTGGACCGCATGAAGAACGGAACGGACCAGCCGACGCGCCTGGTGAACATTCGCAACATCAAGGAACTGCGCGGAGTTCACGCCACGGATCAGGGGCTGACGATTGGCGCGCTCACCACCCTGGCGGAGATTGCCGCCGACCCGGCGATCCGCGCGCAGTACACCGTCCTCTCCGACGCCTGCGGCCACGCCGCCACGCCGCACATCCGCAACATGGCCACCGTGGGCGGCAACATCCTGCAGGGATTGCAGTGCTGGTACTTCCGCTCCGCTCAGTTCGAGTGCATTCGCAAGGGCAAGGACCAGTGCTTCGCCTTCTCCGGGCTCAACCAGTACCACGCCATCATGGACTACGGCGGATGTCCTTCCGTGGCGCCATCCTCGGCCGCCGTCGCCCTGCTCGCCCTGGACGCCGGCATCGAGCTTGTCTCGGCGTCCAAGGGCAGGCGCAGCGTGGCCATCAAAGACTTCTACGTGCAGCCGGATTCCAATCCGCACCGCTTCAACGTGAAGGAAGAGGACGAGATCCTCACCGCCGTTCACATCCCCCGGCCCAGGGCCGGAACGCGCTCCGCATATCAGAAGTACGGCGACAAGGAGAGCCACGACTGGGCCCTGGCCGATGCTGGAGTGGTGCTGGAGATGGATGGCGCCGTCTGCCGCCGCGCCGTGGTGACCATGGGCGCAGCCTCACCCGTTGTCCGGCGCTCGGCTGAGGCGGAAGCCGAACTGACCGGCAAGCCCATCACCATGGAGACGGCCAGAGCCGCCGGGCATGCTGCGATGAAGGGCGCGATGCCGCTCTCCATGAACGGCTACAAGGTGCGGTTGTTTCCAGTCGCGATCTACAGAACCGTTCTGCTGGCCGCCGGACAGATGGATCGCGACCCCGGCGCCGCCGGCTGAGGAGCGGTCCGCCGAATGCTGATTCAACTCGCTCAGAAAGGAAGACGAACCGGAGATGACACAGCCTGAAGCCAATCTCGCCCAGCCCTGCCGTTGCCTGCGCACCAAGAATCCCTACGGCTCTACGGCGCAGGACTCCGCGTCGTGGCTGCCCGGAGTGGAGACAAGTTCCAGTTACTGGTGCCTTTTGACGATGAGCCCAGCGGGCCCGGACGATCACTACGTCCATCTTTCGCGCTGTGTCCCGTCGCGAAGCTGCTATCTGGCGCAGACGGAGTAAAGCCCGCCGAATACCTGAGTCCAGAGCACCTTTGCCTGTTCTTCCAGACTGGGCCGCGGCGCCAACGGCGGAGGCGTGCAGGCCTGCCGCCGTGCGGAGCCGGTCGAAACTGCGTGAAAGCCGCAGCGTGGGAGCCGGAGCCAGTTTGCCTGGTTCCAAGACGAGGCCCCAGCAGGGAAACTTTCTACCCATTCAGGGCCGTTCCCTATGCAAAGAGTTGCGGCCACGGCCCATACCAAGGGTCAATCAACTCTTGCTTTCCAATAACTTGCATTTGGCTCTTCAATTGCTACAACAGATGCCGAGGTCAATCTGAGGCAGCACTTGAGCTGGGGACTCGCCTGAACGTTGCGCGGGGCAACCCCTCAGCCAGGGAGATTTCAGGCAGGGGAGGCCGGCACGGCTCTTGGATGCGCCTGGAACCTGTGTTCAGATTGCGCGCGGCACGCCTCAAGATGGGTCGCCGAGTTCAGCCGTTCCATCAGGGCTGAGGGCGGTGGCAGACCGATTTGAAGTTTGTTGAACCCCGGCTGGAGCGGGCTGAAAGCCGGGCAAAAAGAATCTCGGCAGCGGAGGCGAAAGATGATGTTCAAGAAGCTGGTGTACCTTTCAGGTTTGTGTCTGTTTTTCGTGGCGGCGGCAGGCGTAAGCCGGGCCGACTCGTTTACGTTGACCGAGGATGGCTGTTCGGGTGGATGCGGCACCGGCCCGTACGGAACCATCACTCTGACCCAAAACGGTTCGAACGTCGACGTCACCGAGACGTTGGCCAGCGGCTATTACTACGTGGGCACGGGAGCCGGCAACCCGCTGGCGTTCAATCTGGACACGACGGGCACCGTCACGAATGTGCAGAGCTCGACCTACTTCGTGGCCGGAGGTTCCGCAACCGCCTCAACGTTCGGCAGCTTCACGAACTCGATTGCATGCACGATTAATTGCGGAAAGGGCTCAAGCAACTCCCTCAACATTCCGCAGACGCTCAGCTTCGTCGTGGATGGCGTGGATATCTCCAACTTTGTCACCAACAGCAACGGCATACTCTTTGCTACGGACATCGGAGAGGAGATGAACGGCTCCATCATCGCCACCGGCAACGTAGGGGCTCCCGGCAATACGCCGCTTGCGATGGCTCCCGAGCCGACGTCGCTGCTGCTGCTGGGCACAGGTCTGCTGGCGCTGGCGGGCGCCGTGAAGACGAAGATGTGGATTTAGCAGTCTTCCAGATGCCTGCGGGGCGGACGCTGCCCCTGCCAGAAGTCGATTCCCGTTGATGCCATCTCTGCCGCCGCGCGGAGATGGCATTGCTTTGTTTGCAGCCACGCTGCCCATGGCGGTACGCCGAAGGGCAGCTCGGCCGGGCAGAAGTTGGAGGCGGCACAGGTTTTCTTCAAGCTGCTCCCAGGGACTGGCCCGGTCGCTCTTTCCTGAAAGGTGCGCTGCGCCGGGAGCGGAGCCGGAGCCGCGCTCGGCATCGGCCGTAAAGGATTCTCCGGCATGGTTCGGTCTCCTGGCAGGCTGGCCGTGAAAGCAAGGAAAAAGTCCGGCGAAGCGGCGTGAGCATCTCGCCGGACTGCCTCTCCAAAGAGCGAGATGTAGAGCGCCCGATCTCGTGAGCGTCGAAGCGTCGAGTGTCGCCCGCGCGGAAGCCGGCTTTACGCGGCCGACTCGGCGGCGGTTCCACGTGGGCCTGATGCAGCGGTTTACGCATGATCAGCGCCAACGGCGACACCAGCGGCAAGAGCCATGCCGGCAGATAAAAGGCGTCGACATCACTCATCAGCGCCGCCTGCTGTCGCAGGGTCATGTCGATGGAGCCAAGGGACTGAGGCATGGAGTCCGCTACGCCCGTGCCGTGGCGGCTGAGACAGGCTGCAGTGCCCTGCTGCATCTGCCGTGGCCAGGGGCTGGGGGGCGCCGGACTGCCGGAGAGCCGGCTCTGATGAAACTGCTGACGGCGCGCCGTCAGCGTGGTGACAGGTGACAGGTGACAAACGAGATGCCCATGCTGGAGCCGATGTTGCGCATCACGGCGTAGAGACTGGTGTCGTAGGCCATCTCTGAATGTCATCGGACGGAACGTCCAACGGCAAGGCGTGGGCCACCCGCGTGTCCAGAAGAACTTTGGCAGACCCGCCCCCGCATCTTGCGGATCTGGTCTTGCCGATATGGGCGGAATCAGGGAGGATGGAGGAGTTGCCGGACCATGCCCGAGTTGCCCGAGGTCGAGACCGTTGCCAATGGAGTGAATGCGCGCGTGCGTGGCCGGCGCATCGAGCAGGTGTGGACCAGCGGGAAGCCGCAGACCTTCAAGTCCAGCCCGGCCGAGATCGCCCGCACCCTGACCGGAGCCCGCATCGAGCGGGTGCGGCGCGTGGGCAAGACCCTTGTGATGGATCTGCGCGGAGCCGAAGCGCAGCCGGCGCAGTTCCTGGTCCACCTGGGCATGACCGGGAGGCTTCTGGTCGCGCAGCCTGAGGTTCCATGGCCGACGCATACCCATGCCGTGCTCTCCCTCTCCGACGGACGCGAGGTGAGGTTCGTCGATCCACGGCGGTTCGGCAGGCTCTCCGTGCTGAGCGGCGCGGCCGGCTATCAGGGGCCGGGAACGGAGCCCACGACCGTCTCAGCGGAGGAGTTCGCGCAGCTCTTCCAAGGCAGGAGGCTGGCCATCAAGGCCGCTCTGCTGCATCAGTCGATTCTGCATGGAGTGGGGAACATCTACGCCGACGAGAGCCTGTTCCGAGCCGGGATCCGCCCGCGCCGGCAGGCGGGACGGCTCAGCCGCGCGCAACTGGGCAGGCTGCACGCGGCGCTGCAGGAGGTGCTCGCCGAGGCGATCCGGCTGGGCGGATCGTCTGTCTCCGACTACGTGGACGCGGACGGCGTCCGGGGATTCTTCCAGCTCCAGCACAAGGTCTACAGCCGGGCGGGCCGGCCCTGCCGCGAGTGCGCCACGGTGCTGAAGAAGATTGTGGTGGGCGGCCGCACCACTGTCTACTGCCCCCAGTGCCAGCAGTAGCGGGGTAGACTTGGAAGCATGTTGCGCTGTGCGATCACCTGTGGAGAGGGTTGGACGGCGGTGCCGCAGGCCAGGCGTTGGGCCTCCGCCGGCGTGGAGTTTGTGCAACTGCGCGAAAAGCAGCTTGACGCGGAGGAACTGGGAAGGCTGGCCGGCGCTGTGGCCACGGTGGTGAGGAAGATCCGCGCCGGTCGAGATCATGAGCCTCTGGGCGGGACCAGGCTGCTGCTGAATGGTCCGGCGGAGCTGGCCGCGCGGGCTGGAGTGGACGGAGTGCATCTGACCGCGCGCGAGAATGAGGCGACGCCGGCCGAGATTCGGCGAAGATTCGCTCTGCTGGGCGCTCCGCCTCCGCTGGTGGGGGTCTCCTGCCATACGCTGGAGCAGGTGCGCCGGGCCGACGATGGAGGCGCGGACCTGATCCTCTTCGGACCGGTCTTTGAGAAGCGCGTGGCTGGGCTGGTGGTGGCTTCGGGCGCAGGGTTGGGGCTGCTGCACGCAGCCTGCACCGCCGCCGCGGTGACGCCCGTGCTGGCGCTGGGCGGCGTCACCTGGACCAACGCGGCGAGCTGCCTGGAGGCGGGAGCGGCGGGCGTGGCCGGGATCCGCCTGTTTGACGAGGACCGGTTGGCGTGAAACACGAAGTCGGAGCGGGCGAGAGTGAGCCGGCGTTCGGCAGCCGATTGACGGCGATGCGCCGGCATCCTAGGGTTAAAGCATGCTGATGACCCCCGCACAACTCATGGATGAGCCGCTGAAGCTGGACGAATCCTTCGCGGAAGATGCTCTGGATTATGCGCCGGACTTGCGGCAGATTGGCCCGCTGACCCTGCAGGGGGTGGCTGAACTGCTGGTGGAACACCGCGGGTCACGGGAGTTGGTGCGGGACATCCGGGTGCGCGCCGGCTATGCGGGCGAGTTCGAGCAGCTCTGTGCCCGCTGTCTGGAGCCGGTGCGGCGACGGCTGGAGGGAAACTTTGACCTGATCTTCCGGCCCGTCGGCGCCGATGGCGGAGGCGGCGAGCACGCCATTACGGAAGATGAGGCCGAAATCGGTTATTATGAAGAGAGCGGCCTGCTGCTGGAGGACGCCGTCCGGGAACAGGTGCTTCTGGCCCTGCCGGGGCGGGTGCTTTGCCAACAGGACTGCAAGGGCCTTTGTCCTCACTGCGGAGTCAACCGTAACCTTTCCACCTGTGAGTGCGTCGTTGAGCCGGCTAATCCGCGTTTCGCCGCGCTGGCCGGACTTTCGATCGCGCACGAGCGATGAGAGGGGGTTCCTTGCGGTGCAGCATTTTTGCGGTGCGGGATCTTTGCGGTGCAGGGTCCGGCGGCTACGATTCGCCGTTGCGCCGTCACAAGCTCCTGGTTGTAAACGACTTCGGCCGCACCGCTTTGCGTTGGCTGGCCAATCAAGAAGAGGTTCACCATGCCCAATCCAAAGCGCAGGCACTCCAAGCAGCGCACCGCCAAACGACGCAGCCATGACTTTCTAACCCCCACCGGCGTCTCCAACTGCCCCAACTGCGGAGAAAAGAAGCTTCCCCACCGCGCCTGCAAGAAGTGCGGCGAGTACAAGGGACGGGCGGTGGTGGCCACCAAGAACGCCGCCTGAAGCCGATCTCCAGAGGCTGTTTTCCTGCGGCCACTCGGCAGATCCGTCCGGCTGGCAGGAGCCTGGCAGCCAGAAGCAACCGGCAGCCGGAAGCATCTCTCCAGGAAGTTTTCGCCGCACAGCTTGCCAGAGACAGCTTGCCGGAGAAGGAAGACGCTGTCTGAAGCCTTGAGGGGCCTGCTTCCCGCGGTCTGCTTCCCGCAACGCGGAAGGCGTTGTTCCTCAGGTCTCGCGCAGCCAAGCAAGCCGTCCAACCCAGTCAGGGAAGTTCGAGCCGAACCAAGCCATGCCGATCGACATCGTGCTGGATGCCATGGGATCCGACCGATCCCCCGAGCCGGAGATTCGCGGGGCGATACTGGCCTGCCGCCAGTTGGACGTCCGTGTTCACCTGGTGGGGCCGGAGGAGATGCTGCGCCCCAAGATGCGGGAGGCGCTGAAGAACTTTGCCCAGCCTCGTTTCGGGGTCGCTCCCCGGCCCCGGCTGCCCATCTTCATGGTGCAGGCCAGCGAGTGGATCAGCATGGAGGACAAGGCATCCCAGGCGGTGCGCTCCAAGCGCGATTCCTCCATGCGGGTTGGGTTGAAGATGGTGCGCGAGGGCCGCGCCGCGGGCTTTGTGACCGCCGGCAATACCGGCGCGGCGATGGCCACCGGCAAGATGGTGCTGGGCAGCCTGACCGGGGTGGATCGTCCCGCCCTGACCGCGGTGCTGCCGACCAGCGCCGGCCAGCCCTGCGTGGTGCTGGATGTGGGCGCGAATGTGGACTGCGGTCCGGAGAATCTGGTGCAGTTTGCCATCATGGGGCAGATGTACGCCAAGGACGTGCTGCGCGTGGCGCATCCCCGGGTGGGCCTGCTCTCCATCGGCGAAGAGGACACCAAGGGCAACACGCTGACCCATGAGACCCTGCCGCTGCTGCGCGCCGTGGCGGCCAGGCTGGGTATGAACTTCATCGGCAACGTGGAGGGGCGGGAGCTATACAACGGCCGCGCCGATGTGGTGGTGTGCGACGGGTTTGTGGGCAATGTGGCGCTGAAGGCCAGCGAGGGGCTGGCCAAGCTGGTGAACACCTCGCTGCGGGAGAGCTTGAAGTCAACGGTCACCTCGCAGGTGGGCGCGATGCTCTCCCAGCGGGCGTTCAAGGCCTTCAAGAGCCGGCTGGACTACTCCGAGTACGGCGGCGCTCCGCTGCTGGGATTGCGCGGGGTTTGCGTGGTGGGCCATGGCTCTTCCAATGACCGGGCAGTGATGAACGGGATCCGGGTGGCCGCGGAGTTCGCCAATGCATCCGTGAACGCGAGCATTGAGGCAGCCCTGGCGGTGCGCTGAGGAGCTTGGGCCAGGGGTGAGAGGTTGAGGCTGCGGCCTCAGGCGAAGCTGGCCCGTTTGACCTTCTGGCGGAAGTCTTCGCCGGTCATCTCCAGGACCACGCACATCTCCTGCAGGCGAGAGCGCATGCGCTCGCCGATGCGGTCGCCCAGAGTCTCTTCGCGCACAGCCAGGCGCGGCAGGCTCGCCTCGGCCGCCAGCGGGGGGAGATTGGGATAGTTGGTGGTGATGATCGTGGTGCGGCGATCGTTGTAGCGGGTGTTCAGGATGTGGGCCACGGTGTCCCAGACCCAGTCGGTGGGCTTGGAGGCGCCCAGCTCGTCCAGCACCAGCACCTCGGCGTCAAAGACCGGCTGCAGCACTTCCAGCTCGGTGACGTCCACGCTGCGGTTGTAGCTGTTCTGCACCTGCTTGAGCAGATCCCGGTAGTCGAAGAAAAGGCATTTGGCGCCGCGCTCCCGGATGAGCGCCTGCAGGATGCCGACGGCCAGATGGGTCTTGCCTACGCCGATGGAGCCGCTCATCAGAAGGCCGTTGCCGCCGGTGCCCAGCGGATAAGCCTGGACAAAGCCGCGCGCCTTCACCAGAGCCTCCTGCAGGGTGGGGTTGGAGGAGGGGAAATGGGTGTCGTAGCTGTCCAGCGTGCAGTGCCTATAGCGCTGCGGAATGCGGGCCTGCCGGATCATCCGCAGCGAGCGCAGGGAGGAGCGGCAGGGGCAGGGCTCCGCGAAGCGGGTTCCGTCCGGACGCACCGCCACGCGCAGGCCGGAGCCTTCACAGAGGGGACAGAGATCTTCCGGCATAGGTCGGTCCTTCCTTCGCGCAGCCCGGGCCCCGGCAACCGGCCGGGGGGCGAGACCAGCGCCGGCAGGCGCGGGCCGGCAGCGGCGCGATGCCTTCAGTATCGCAGGCCGGAGACTGGAAGCAAGGCTGTGCGAATCCCGCCCGCAGCGAGGAAACCACACTGGGCGAGGAGTCATGAGCGGCCCGGCCGGGCAGCGAGGGGGGCGGGGACGTTGCCGGGCCTGGAGAAGCCTCGCCTGGCTTGCCCGCGGTGGTAAACTGAGTGGAGCGCCTGTAGCCCCGGGAGTCGGGGCCCAAGCTCGCAGCGCGACAGGAAGATCGATGCACGCACGCCCCGCGTCCCGGGCCCGGGTTCTGCCC
>JAKART010000075.1 GCA_021819255.1 Acidobacteriota bacterium | reverse complement strand
CCACGTCGGCAAAGAACCGGCTCTCGACGGAGAAGAGCGACGGTTGCTGGAAGAGTTGGCAGAGACTCTCTCGTTGGCGCTGGAGCACATGGAGCAGCGTGAGAGGCTGCATCGGTTGGCAAGTTATGATGTGCTGACAGGCCTGTCCAATCGTCCGCGATTCATGGCTCGCGTTGCGCGCTGTCTGCGCGGAGCCAGAGAGGGAGGAGGCCGGCTCGCGCTGGTGTGCTTCGATCTGGAGCGCTTTCGGAACGTGAACGAAAGCCTGGGGAGCTCCGGTGGCGATGAAGTTCTGAGGCAGGTTGCCGCATGGTTGATCGCCGAAACGAACGATCCAGGCATGGCGGCGCGGCTGGGTGGAGATCACTTTGCCTTTCTCATCCCCATCATCCAGCCGCGGGAGGATGTCGAGATGCTCATCGAGCGCTGGGTGAACCGCTTCCAGACACAGTATTTTGGCTGCCCGGAGAACCCTCTGCGGCTGGGCGTCAAAGTGGGGATCGCCATGTATCCCGAGGACGGAGGTCATGCCTGGACGCTCTTCAAGCAGGCGGAGGTCGCCCTGAAGCAGGCCAGGGCAAGCGGGAACCGATATCTGTTCCATCTGCGTCCGATGAGCGAGAAGGCCGCTGCGAACTTTGTTCTGGAGAATCAACTGCGCCGAGCCATGGACGAAGAGCAGTATGTCTTGTATTACCAGCCCAAGGTCAGCCTTCGCGATGGCCTTCTCAGCGGAGTCGAGGCCCTGATTCGGTGGAACGATCCGGAGAGCGGCCTTGTGCCTCCGGATCGCTTCATCCCGCTGTTGGAGGAGACCGGGCTGATCATCGACGTGGGGCGCTGGACTTTGGGAAGGGTAATGAGAGACGTTGAGCGCTGGCGGCGCATGAAGCTTCCTGAAGTCAGGATTGCCGTGAATGTCTCCCCCGCGCAGTTGCGGCATCATCAGTTTCTCTCTGACATCGAATGGGCCGTCAGCCGGTACCCGGATGCGGCCTCGGGGCTGGAGCTGGAGATCACCGAGGGAATGATTCTGGAGGACATCGAACAAAGCACCAGCATCCTGAGCCAGATTCGCGCCATGGGCGTCACCGTCGCTCTGGATGATTTTGGAACCGGCTTTGCGTCGCTGCGAAACCTCTCCAGGCTCCCCCTGGATACGCTTAAGGTGGATCGGTCGTTTGTAGCGGATCTGATCGAATCTCCGGCAAGAGCGACCCAAATCAAGGCGATCGTGGACCTGGCCCACGCCAAGCGGCTGAATGTGGTTGCGGAGGGCGTTGAACGGGAAGAGCAGCTAAACCTTCTGCGGTTGCTCGGCTGTGACGAGATGCAAGGTTTCCTGATCAGCAAGCCGGCGCCGTGTGAGATCTTTGAGGCCAGGTTTTTGTCGGGAGATCCCCTCTGGCCGCTGTCTCCGAGTCAAGGGCAACTTCCAACTCCCGGCAAGCTCAAGAGCCCCATGCCCATCGTTGAGATGGAAGCCGTGAGCAGAGCAAAGCCCGGCTTCGATCGCATTCGCGTGAACTCAAACTGACGCGGCGGCGATTTGCTTCCTGGAGGACCACGGCGTGGAGGTCCGTCTGCCGGGAGCCGCCGCGGCTGCTGGATCTCTCTCGATTGCCAGACCAGATCCCCGGGATGATCCGGCTTTCTGTTGACTGGTGGCCACCGCGGTTCTACCCATCCTCTGCCGGCTTCCGGCACTGCGCCGTTCGCAATTGCCCAGCCCCGGCCAATCCGTCCCAGTCGATGCGCTCTCCGGAACAGGAGGCATCTGCGGCGGCTTTGTCACGGTGTGAAGATGGACTGAGCGCCGTGCAGATGACCGTTGGTAAGGTCCAGGCGCATCTTCTTCGCCAGGGATCGCGCTTGTGTTGCTCCAGCCGGAGCGGCTTGTGCGGAAAATGGTCTAGCGCGACAGGAGGATGACGCCCAACACCACGCATAGGGTAGCCAGCCAGCGTCTCCGGTCCACATGCTCGCGCAGGAAGAACCTTGCAGCCACGGCGTTGCCGATGTAGGTAAGAGCGGCGATGGCCGGCCCAGCCAGGGAGAGATTGGCGATGCTCAGGGCGAACAGCATGGAGAAGAAGTTCAACGCCATGCACAGCGCTCCCACCACAAACCGCGAGTTGGTCAGCACAGCGGCGATGGTTCCGCCCAGCCCGCGCCGGGAGCGAAGCTCATCCAGGTCGCCCAGTTGGCGCATCCCTGCAGCGATCATCACCTCGCCCAGCACGGCGAGTGTGGCGACAAACAGGATGGCCGACCAGACATGCAGTGGGGAAGAGCTCATCTGCCGATGCCCGCATCCATCCGATCGAGCTCCGGGTGTCCCGTTCGCGACGGTCCACCGGCGACAAAGCCCACCGCGGCAACGATCAGCAGGATCCCCAGCCAGCGCCACAGGGAGAGATGCTCATGCAGCCAGAACCTCCCCATCAGAGCGATCACCACGTAGCCGAAGGCGGTGGCCGGCATCACAAAGGTCAGGTCCGCCCAGCTCAGAGCGGTGGTGTAGAGGGAAAAGAAGCCAATGAGCAAGACAATCCCGATATCCACATAGGGATTGAAGAGGGCATGCCAGAGCAGTCCCAGGTGACGCAGGTTGACCGCCCCCACCTGTTCCATGCCTCGTTTGAGGAAAGAGTCCCCGACGGAGGCTGAGAGCATAACGCCAAGGAGAATCGCATACTGCGATGGCCTCAGAACGTGTTTCACGGGCATCCCTTCATGGTTGCAGGACGGTGAGCGCCTGCGGGAGGGTCATTCAAAAAGAAAGGGCGGCCAGCGTCGATGGCCGGCCGCCCTTCCTCTTAGAGGTTTCTACGCATTCTGCCCGAGGCCTTTGCCGGCCTTCAGCGCATTCTGTTCCCGCTTGAGGCGAGCCGCCTTATTGCGCTGCGAGCGCAGTTTCAGGAAGCTCTTAGCCTCGACATAGAGACGAGGCACATCGCGGTTCACAATCGCCTTCCACACCACCCGGGCCGCGGCCTTGGGGCGGAAGTAGTATTCGTCATAGAACTTATGCACCATCTCCATCACGTACTCAGTGGGCAGGCCGGGATACTCGATGTGTGCCATCTGGTGTCCACCGCCGTCCTCCATCTTTTCATTGGTGATGAAGTGATTGCGCTTGGCGAACTCATAGAACTCTGTGCCGGGGTAAGCATGGGCGACGCTGACCTGGATGGTTTCGCAGTCCAGCGTCTTGGCGAAGTTGATGGTGTTGCGGATTGAATCCTTGGTCTCGCCGGGCAGACCGAGAATGAAGTCCGCGTGGATGACCAAACCGAGGTCATGGCAGTCCTTGACGAACTCCCGCGCCCGTTCCACAGTAGCGCCTTTTTTGATGTTCTTCAGGATCTGGGGATCGCCGGACTCGAAGCCGACGATCAGCAGCCGGCAGCCGGCCTCCTTCATCGCCTTCAACGTATCGCGGTCCGTGGTGACGCGGCTGGTGCAACTCCAGGTGAGGCCGAGTGGCTTGAGCTTCTCGCACAACTCGATCGTGCGCGCCTTCTGGATGTTGAAGGTATCGT
This sequence comes from Acidobacteriota bacterium, assembly GCA_021819255.1. GTDB lineage: Bacteria > Acidobacteriota > Terriglobia > Terriglobales > Acidobacteriaceae > Granulicella. The sequence goes on along the minus strand of JAKART010000075.1, from coordinate 5,035 downwards.
CGTCGAAGAAGAACTCCTTGACAAAGGGGAAGTTCTCCTTGGCCCACTTCATCTCCGCGGCAACATCATCCGTGGAGCGCTTGCGCCAGGCGTGCCCGCTGAGGGTCTGCGGCCACAGACAGAAGGTGCATTGCGCCGGACAGCCGCGCGTGGAATACAGGGCGATGTAAGGATGCAAAAGAAACGGTACGTTGTACCGGGTAACATCGATGTCGCGCTTGTAGATCTTGGTCGCCCACGGCATGGCATCCAGGTCTTCCACCTGCGGGCGGTCCGGGTTGTGCTGAATCACACCGTCCGCGTCCTTGTAGCTGATGCCCAGGATCTCCTGAAGCGGCTTCCCATTGGCGAACTCGACTACTGAGAAGTCGAACTCGCGGCGGCAGATGAAGTCGATGACCTCGCACTCGTTCAGGGCGCGGTCCGGGTCGGTGGTTACGGGCGGCCCGACGAAGCAGATCTTCAACCCCGGGTTGGCTTTCTTGATGGCCCGCGCCAGCGCATGGTCCCCGGACCAGCCCACGGTGGAGGTGAAAAGCACCAAAAACTCGTACGCTTTGGCGATCTCAATGGTCTCCTGCGCGCTCACATGGTGAGGAGGAGCATCGAGAAGCCGGGAACCCTCCAGCATTCCGGCCGGATAGGTCAGCCAGACAGGGTACCAGTAGGACTCAATCTCTCGAGTCGCAGGCCAGCGGGAACTGGCGCCTCCATCAAAGTTTTCAAAGGACGGCGGGTTGAGGAGAAGTGTCTTCAGCGGCATAAGGATTTCACCATTTTACCATCTTCGGCCCATGAACCCCGGAGCAGACGGGTTCCTGTTGGTTTAGACGCGGTGTCCACGGGAATCTGCATGATTTTTTGGAAGTGAATTTAAATCAATGGTTTAGAGCACCGGTTGGCAAGCCCTCAGAGAGCGCGGCGGCATTTCTGAGCCACAGTTGAAGGCCGCCGGTCTGCTCCAGCAGATTCAGCCGCGACTGTTGCAGTTGATATTCAGAGTCCAGCAGATCCAGGGTTCGAGCTTCTTCTTCCATCCGTGCTCTCTGTTCATCCTCCGGCGTCATCGGCTGCTGGCTTGCACTGCTGCTGGAATTAAGTTGGGTCTCAATCACCTTCACCTGCTCCTGGGCAATCGCCTGGTCGAGTCCGGCAAGGTTGCTGCGCGCGGCCAGTTCCGCCGCGTTCCGCCGCAACTTCTTGCGTCCTTCCAGAAACTGTTCACGCTGGGACTCCGATTCAAAGTACGCCCGACGCGCCTCGGCTGCGGCCCCCTTCGACTGATCCTTGTGTTGGCGGTCGTAGATGGGAAGATTCATGGTCAGATACAGGCTGATGGCATTTTCGCTCTTGTTCAAAAAGGCTGGATAGTAAGTCGTATAGGCGTTCTGGCTGGTATCGATGCGGGTGTAATTCATCCCAAAGGTAAACTCTGGCCGCAGCAGGTAGCGGTTCTCTCCAAATGCCAACTCCTGCTTGCTCCTGGCGCTGTCCATCGCAGCCTGGATGGCGGCGCTATCAGGCTGGTTTTTGATGGACGGGGAAACTTCGACAGCCGGGACGGCTGGAATGGAGCTCTCGACGGTGATGATCTGATCGTCGCGCAGCCCAATCAGTCTGGACAGATGATCACTTAAGGAAGCTATGTCATCCTGCAGATCCATCTTGTTCAACTGAATCTGAGCCGCGGTCCGCTGCGCCTTGAGCAGATCCATCCGCGTATCTTCTCCGGCATCCAGGCGCTCCTGCGCAATGGTTGCCAGCCGATCCGCATCGCCGACCTCCTGGTCCATCACCTTCAGCTTGCGTTGATCGCTGTCCAGATTGAGATACGTCGTTGCCACATCCTGTTCTATCTGACTGCGCGTATCCTCGAGGGACAGCTTGGCCGCCTCCAGTCCGGAGGCGGCGGCGCGGATGTTGTCGCGTTGCGAGAAGTTGAAGACCAAAGACTGAGTGGTAAGGCTGACCACGGTAGGCAAAGCCGTCGGGACGCCAACTCCCTCTCCGTATCCAAGACTGGCTTCGATGCTGGGAATATAAACGTCGCGCGTTGCTTTTAGTTCCGCCTCCGCCTTCTGGACCGCTGCCTCGCGCATACGGACCTGGGTATCATTGCTCAACGCCAGATTGACCGCCGAGGCCAGAGAGATCTGCGCTGAGGCCGCGGAGGCGGACGCCGCCAGCATCACCCAACCGATCGCCCATCCAGCTCGCACGCCCATCGTTACCCTTGTGACTCCACTCAGTATGTTCACCGGCGCAAGGCCGCAAAACTAGCTGTAGCGCCGCGCGGCCCTTCACAACTTCTGCAAGGCGCGCTGGGCCGGGGCATAACCGGACGCCATCGACAATGCTTTTTCAAACTCGATCTTAGCGCCTGTCCTGTCTCCCCGGCCGGCCAGTATCTCTCCCAGCATGACATATACCTTTACCGCCGGCGCGGCATCACTCCTAGCCCCGCCATGCAGGTAATTCTGCAATGCGCTCCATGCAACCTCCGGCTCACGATGCATCTTTCCCAGCAGGTTGGCCACATCGACCAGGCTGGCGTCACGGCGATGGTCCAGCGCCAGAGTCTGATTCAGGGTCGCCACGGCTTTGTCATACTGTCCGCGCCGGCGATAAAAGGCTCCCAGGTCTACCCAGGCGGCGGGCTGGTTGGCGACTGCCGCGGCGGCCTGGAAGGCGCTCTGCGCTGTGGCGTAATCCTTTTGTTTCTCCGCAGCAAGAGCGCGAATTCTGTCGGCCTGTTGGGGAAGGCTGTTCTGCACGCGCTCTGCCAGCGCCATAGCCTTGTCCAAGCCACCTCCCATGAGGGCGGGAGCATCAACATAGTACTCACTCAAGTCATTCACCGCGGGACCGTCTTCGGGATCCAGTCGCACGGCCGCAGCCAAGGCAGCCCTTACCTTCAGCGCCAGGGAGAGTCCAGAGACGGGTCCCGCCGCCTTGGCGGCCATACCGTAGGCTCTGCCCAGCCAGTCCTCCGCTGCGCTGCTGCGGGGCATCAGCCGCACGGCCGCCTCACAGGCTTGGATGGCCGCATCGGCTTGCTCTTCCGCATAGAGGCTACGGCACATCACCAAATCGGCTTCCCCGTCGTCGGGATCGGATGCCAGAACCTGCCTTGTCCGGGCCAGGGCATCGTTCAGGTTGCCGAAGAGCAAGGCCTGTTCCGCCCGTCTCACTTGCTCAGCCGGGGAGCCTGCATTTGGAGCGTCCAGATTGAATCGAGGACTGGCGTAAAGCGGTCCGGCGATCGGGGCGAAGAGCAGGAGCAGCGACAAGGCGAACAGCCGAGCCCGGGAAGACAGAGGGCGTAGCGCCGCGGGAAGAACCAAGTTCCCATGCCGGTGCTTACGGTGGCCACTGGTCACAGAAGATCTCACCTACCGGCGCACCTTTACCCGCAGACCGTCTGTCAGGTCTATCTCCGAGGTGGCGCCCAAGGCGACTCGATCACCGAGCTCTAAGCCGCTGAGGACCTGGAACCGCTGCAGGTTGACCAGACCAACTTTTACGGGAGTCTTCACCAGGTGGTCTCCGATAATCCGGAAGACATAGTCGACACCGTCCGTGTGCAGCGCTTCGCGCGGCAGGCTGGGCACGTTGTTCAGCGTCATCTCCGTTACCGTGACCGTCACATTTGTGTTGGGCAGCAGTCCGTTGTTGGCGTCGTCAACGCTGATCAAGCATTCACCCACATTGCGCGTTCCCGCGTAACTAATGATCGTCTTGGGCACTTCAAGGATGTGTCCATGCCACACTACGCCGGGTTTGGCCGGCCAAACGATGGTGACCGGCTGCCCCGCCCTGAGCAGTCCGATCTCCGGCTCGTCAAAGTAAGCGTGGATCTGCATCTCGGTCAGGTCGGCCATGTAGATCAGAGTGTCTCCACTCTGTACGAACTCGTAGGGCTCGACAGGCACGGAGTAGACCGTGCCGGCAAAGGGTGCGCGTATATCCACGCCGGCGTAGATCGCCTGAGCAGCTTTGACGGCCGCTTCCGCCTCCGCCACCTGCGCCTTTTGCGCCTGGATATCCTGCGCGGAGAAGCGAACCCCGCTTTGCGCCTGGGCCCGTGCCTGGCTTAGCTGCGCCTGGGCGGCATGCAACTGCTCCTGCGCCTGGGCTATCTCGCTGGCGGAGGCCGCCCCCTGCGTGGCCAGATGCTCCAGTGCCTCAAGGCGCTGCTGGTTCTGCTGCGTCTGAATCGCCGCGGCGCTGACAGCCCCCTTGGCCGCCAGCCGCTCGGCCCCGGTCCCACCCTGTTCCATCATCTGCAAAGTAGCCAGATCGGTCTCCAGCGTCGCCTGGGCCGTCGCCAGATCCTTGCGCGCCTCGGTGTCATCCAGCCTGACCAACTCCTGGCCGGCGACCACATGCTCTCCCAGATGCACAGCTACGGATTTGACCTCGCCGGCCAAGGGAGCATGCGCCTCAAAGCTGACCACGGGGTCAACCTTCCCATTGGTGGATTTGGTCAGAGTCAGTGTCTGCGACTCCACTTTGGTGGCGGTGATCTCGACGACCTGGCCACGGGAGCGCAGCAAGACGATGAGGAGAACCCCTGCCGCGACCGCGACCAGCGCCCACACTCCTCTCCTCGATCGATACGAAACGCGTCGAACCATAAGCAAAATGCCAGTATATAAGACTGGTCAATCTCGCCGGCGGAGTCAAAAAATTTCACGCAGACCGGGCCCGCCTTTCCGCTCCGCGGGCGCTTGCATCATTCGCCTTTCCCGGCCGGCCGAATCCCAAGGATCTCCAACTCCCAGCCACCGTAAAGCGGATGAACGTTACGATGCGGCCGGAAGGCGATGTCCAGCAGGTCTCCGCGTCTCCATCCCTGGTTCATGGCCAGCGCAGACCAATCCATGGTTCTGCTCCATGCCACTGCGGCAAACCGGGCGCCGCCGTGGGCATCCTCGCAGGCCAGACGCAGATGGCGACGGTTGATCACGCGTGGATCTGCGGCCAGCCGCACGCCGCGGCTCACAAGCACCGGCTCTTCGTTCCCGTGGCCAAA
>JAKART010000074.1 GCA_021819255.1 Acidobacteriota bacterium | reverse complement strand
GGCTCGAGGACACTCCTCCCAGGGTCATTCTCCCTATAAAAGCGAGAGATCCTCGTAAATCGCCGGGTGGGACAGCCCCGCCTAGCGCCGCCTGACTCTAGATTTGGCTGTACCTCTCAACTCTCGCTCCGCTGCGCAATTTGCGCAAAGGATGGATGCGCCTTCCTTGAAACTCGCGCGTCTAATGTAAATAACCGGGCTTGCGTGCCGCTACAAGGCAGCAGGTCACGAGGTATCCCCAAGATGGGCGCAGAGCAACGACGCCCGGAACCTCGCTTTACCAGGAGAATCTTTCATGCGCTCTGATCTTATCTTTGGTGCCCTTACGCACGTCAAGAATCGCTACAAGCTCTGTCAGCTTGCCTCCAAAGCGACTCGCAAACTGCACAAACCAAACACCCGCGTACAGGACACCGCCAACGAGGTCTTCGACCGGTTCAAAGACACCATTCCGATGGACACCACCGCGGAATCCAGCCTTGAGGCGCTGTCGGGCTCAGAGCGGCGCGCCGCCTAACTTGATGCTTGCGCCAGGCGGTGACGGTCGCCGCCTTTCATCCTTTCGGGTTCCGTTCGCAGAGCAACAGCAGGCCACGGACGGAATCCGACGGCGATCCAACCGCAGCCGAGCCCCCTCGCCGCTCTACTTTCCTTCCTCAGAGTTTTGCGCCTGCGCTTCCTTTTCCTCGTCCTGGTCTGCTAGGCTGAAGGCGACTTCACCATCCTGATACGCATTCGTCTTCCCGCTCCCGGACCCTGCATTTTTCCGCTTCAACCCTCCGCATCACCGGCGCACCCGGCTCTCCGCCGTAGCAGCGCAATTCCGCAACAACATTCCTTCGCAAGATCCAATCCCCTCAAAATCTATGGAAACCACTCAAGCACTCATGACCATCTCCGAGTTGAAGGAAAAAAGCATTGCCGAACTCGGCAAGCTCGCCCGCGCTCTTGAAATCGCAGGCACCAGCGCGCTGCGCAAACAAGACCTCATCTTTAAAATTCTCCAGGCACAAAGCGAAAAAGAAGGCCACATCTTCGCAGAAGGAGTCCTGGAGATTCTTCCCGACGGCTACGGCTTTCTCCGCTCTCCGGACTACAACTACCTTCCCGGCCCGGACGACATTTACGTCTCTCCCTCCCAGATCCGCAAGTTTGATCTGAAGACGGGAGACACGATCTCCGGCAACGTTCGCAGCCCTCATGAAGGGGAGAAATACTTTGCCTTGGTCAAGATCGAGGCGATCAACTTTGAGAGTCCGGAGGAGACCCGCAACAAAATCCTCTTCGACAACCTGACTCCGCTCTATCCTCAGGAACACATCAAGATGGAGACCGTCAAGGACGGCATCTCCGGCCGCGTGATGGACCTGCTGTGCCCCATCGGCAAGGGCCAGCGCGGGCTCATCGTCGCTCCGCCACGCACCGGCAAGACCGTCCTGATGCAGTCCATTGCCAACTCGATTACGGCCAATCATCCGGAGATTGTTCTCATTGTGCTGCTGATCGACGAGCGGCCGGAAGAGGTCACTGACATGCAGCGGTCGGTAAAGGGCGAGGTCATCTCCTCCACCTTTGACGAGCCCGCGGCGCGCCATGTTCAAGTGGCGGAGATGGTGATTGAAAAGGCCAAGCGTCTGGTGGAGCACAAGCGCGATGTCGTCATCCTGCTGGATTCCATCACCCGGCTGGCGCGCGCCTACAACACCATCGTCCCGCCCAGCGGCAAGGTGCTCTCCGGAGGCGTGGACTCCAACGCGCTGCAACGCCCCAAGCGCTTCTTCGGCGCGGCGCGCAATATTGAAGAGGGCGGTAGTCTGACCATTATTGCGTCGGCCCTGATTGATACCGGTTCGCGGATGGATGAGGTCATCTTTGAGGAGTTCAAGGGCACCGGCAACATGGAGGTGATTTTGGACCGCAAGCTGGTGGACAAGCGCGTCTTCCCGGCCATCGACATCCAGCGCTCCGGCACTCGGAAAGAGGAGCTGCTGATTCCCAAGGATGATCTACAGCGCACCTGGATCCTGCGCAAGGTCCTGAATCCCCTGTCTCCGGTGGAAGCCATGGAGCTGCTCAGCGACAAGCTGGGCAAAACGCGCAATAACCAGGAGTTTCTGCACAACATGAGCTCCCTGTAAGAGCCGCCTCCCTGCCCTGTTCGCAAACCTGTTCGCGTTGGGCAAGTCCGCACATCCGCTGACTCGCCCAACGCCCCGCCACGAAGGATCGATCAAGCGGAGGCGACACGGCATCTCTGCATTCGCACCCTTTGTCGGCTCGATGGCCTCCTTGCAAGCGATGATTGCCCGCGGAACCTGTGGAATAGCCCTTCTACCGGCCCACCATGGCGCCGGATCTTTGCCCTGCCGGATCTTTGCCCTTCCGCGAACCTGCAAAATCCCCGCTCTGGAAGCGTAAAGCTTCTCAACTGTTCGAAACATCTATACTTAACACATGCCGCAGACGACACTTCCGCGCACCCTGGGCCAGCTTCGCCAATCAGAGTTCACCCCTGAGCGCTTGACCCGCAGCGTCAAGGATGAACTCCGCGATAACCTGATCAAGCAGCTACGCGAGATTGCTCCAGGCGGGGCGCGCGAGGGTGAGAGCCTGTTCCCAGGCATTATCGGTTTTGACGATACGGTAGTTCCGCAGATCGTCAATGCCATTCTCTCTCGCCATAACTTTATCCTGCTGGGTCTGCGCGGTCAGGCGAAGTCGCGGATTCTGCGCTCCCTGACCACGCTGCTGGACCCCTATTGTCCCTTCGTCGCCGGCTCGGAGATCCGCGACAACCCTTACGCTCCGCTGAGCAGGTTCTCGCGCGATCTGATCGCCTCGCTGGGCGATGATACGCCGATTGCCTGGATGACGCCGCGCGACCGCTACGTCGAGAAGCTGGCCACTCCCGACGTTACGGTGGCTGATCTGATCGGCGACGTGGATCCGATCAAAGCAGCGCGCTCCGGTCATGAGCTCGGCAGCGAACTCACTATGCACTACGGACTTCTTCCCCGCGCCAACCGGGGCATCTTTGCCATCAATGAGGTTCCCGACCTGGCCGGCAAGATTCAGGTCGCCCTGTTCAACATCATGCAGGAGGGGGATGTGCAGATGAAGGGTTATCCCATCCGTCTTGAGCTGGATGTGGCCATCGTCTTCTCGGCCAACCCGGAGGACTACACGGCGCGCGGCAAGATTGTGACTCCGCTCAAGGACCGCATCGGCAGCGAGATCCGGACTCACTATCCGGAATCGCTGGAGGAGGCGATCAACATCACCCAACAGGAGGCGTGGACGGAGCGCGGCTATGCCGGGGGCGACCAGAACATCCACGAGATGGTGATACCACAGTACATCCGACAGATTGTGGAGCAGGTCGCTTTTGTGGCCCGCGAGGATAAGAAGGTGGACAAGCGCTCCGGCGTCTCGCAGCGGCTGCCTATCTCCACCATGGAGCTGGTGGTCTCCAACGCGGAACGCAGGGCTCTACTGCACGGCGAGAAGCTGGTCGTCCCGAGGGTGGGTGATATCTTCGCCGCGCTGCCCGGCATCACGGGCAAGATCGAACTGGAGTATGAGGGCGAACTGAAGGGCGCCGAGACCGTCATCCGCGAGATTATCCGCCAGGCGGTGGCCAACATCTATGACGCTTACTTCGCCAACACGGACACCCAGCAGATCGAACAATGGTTCAATCTCGGCGGGGCTGTGGAACTCAACGACAAGCAGCCCGCAAAGACCGTTTATTCCGAGTTGAAGACCATTCAAGGTCTCTTTGAGAGACTCTCTCCTCTGAAGATTCATCAACGCTCCCCTGTCGAAGTCTCCGTCTCCGCGGCGGAGTTTCTCCTGGAGGGCCTGACCGCGCACAAAAAGATCTCACGCTCCGAAGCCCGCGTTTTCACGGCAGGTGAAAAGCGCCGCCGCATCGAAGAGGCAGCCGATTTTGGCGAACACGCTCGCGAGCGTCTGCAGGAAGACGCCCTGAACCAGATGGCGCGCAACCGCACCCGGCGCGGCTTCAATTAGAAACAACTTTCCGGGTGGCTGACAATGCCGGATGGGAGATGATTCAACCTGGCTGCTTTCGCGTGAGCACTTTCAGGATGGAAGGGTACGCCGAGGAGGGCTTCCGTCGGCGTTTCCACTGAGAAAGTGCCTTTGAAGCTCAAGGCATCATAGATACACCCGCACGGGAATACCCTCTTGGAAGAGAAGAACCGGTGCATGCCGCTCGAACTACGGCTCCAGCCGGCAAGATTCGCCCAGGTCAACTGCATCCGCCAGCCGCTTTCCTTTGCGGTCTTCAGCGCCGTCAGCCCATGCTCCCGCTGCGGCCGCCGTCTGGCCTCAGTCGGTCGGCGCGACCTCTTTGGGACGAAACTTTGGCCTCTTCATCAGATATCCCACGGGAATCAGGCAACCGACCAGCACGACCAGCACATGCACAGTATCAACGTAGGCTAGCGTGCTGGCCTGCACATTCATCATGTTGTAGATTCGGGCTGAGGCTCGCGCCCCGGCGCTGGCTGCGGAGTAGCCGCTGGTCTCCAGCGAAGCCTTCATCCCTTGATACAGCGATTGATAGGCACTTGATCCGTTGTAGACTTTGGCGGCAAGGTAGTGTTGATGCACCTGAGCTCGCCTGGCCAGCATCGTGCTGATAAAGGAGATCCCAATGCTGCCTCCGATGTTGCGCGCCAGCGCCGTCATGCCCGAGACCTCGTTGTTCTTCTCCTGGGGAATTCCTACATAGCTCATCACACTGATGGGAACAAAGAGAAACGGCATGCCCAGCACCATCACCATCCGCCAACTGGCCGCATCCCAGAAGGTGATTCCCAGGTAAACTCCGGAGATTCTCCAGATGCCGATGGTGAGCAAGGTGAATCCGTAGGTGATCATCAGCCGCGGATCGACCCTTTGCCCCACATAGCCAACGATGGGGAACATGGTAATTAGCACCAGGCCTCCGGCCGAGAGCGCCAGCCCGGCTTCGGTAGCCGTATAGCCCATCATTACCTGAAGAAACTGAGGGATCATCACCGTTGTGGCATAGAGCGTCGCCCCGATGATCACCATGACGATCTGGGACATGGCAAAGTTGCGCCTGGTGTACAAAGAGAGATCCACGATCGGATGCCTGGCGGTCAACTCGCGGTACAGGAACGCCACAAGAGCGCAGCCCGCCACAATGGCGCAGGTAACGATGAAGCGCGATCCGAACCAGTCGTCTTCCTGCCCCTTATCCAGCAAGATCTGCAGCGCGCCAATCGTGAGCGCCAGCAGCCCCAGGCCAATTCCGTCGATGCCGCCGAGTTTTGCCCGTACTCTCTTAAGATAAGGTGGATCCTCGACGATTTTGCTGGTAAGCAAGAGGGAGAGAATACCCACCGGAATATTCAGAAAGAAGATCCATCGCCAGGTAGAGTTGTCCGTGATCCATCCGCCCACCGTTGGCCCGATCGCCGGCGCCAACACCACGGCCATACCGTACATGCTGAACGCCATGCTGCGCTTTTCAGGAGCGAAGGTATCGGCCAGAATGGCGCGCTCACTCGGTTGCAAACCTCCGCCGGCTGCTCCTTGTATGACCCGCAGCACAATCAGCATGGACAGAGAGGTCGCCAGCCCGCACAGGAAGGAGAACAGGGTGAAGATTGCCACGCAGCTCATGTAGAAGTTCTTGCGTCCAATTCGGTTCGCAATCCAGCCGCTGATGGGCAGCACAATCGCATTGGAGACCAGGTAAGAGGTCAGCACCCAGGTTGCTTCCTCATAGGTGGCGCCCAGGGAACCGGCGATGTGCGGCAGCGCCACATTGGCGATGCTCGAATCCAGGGCCTCCATGAAGGTGGCCAGCGTCACCGTTAGGGTGATCACCCACGGGTTGAACCGCGGCGTCCACGGCTCGTGATGAAACTCATCCTCGGAGTCTCTGTTCGGCGCCTTTTCTGCAGCGACAACGGTAGCCTGTGCCATGCCGTTCCTAAGCGAGTGGGGAGGTTTGCGAGAGTAGGGAGGGTGATGAGATCCGCGAACGACAATTTGGTCCGGCCGGACAGAAACCTGTGTGCCGCATTTGCCTGCGCGTCTTATTCAGTCGACATCTGTTTTCTTTCCCTCCGTCGCTGCACTCGCATCTTTGTGGTGACTCGATCCCCCAAATAGCCCAAACAAATTGCTCCGCAACGGGGACCTTCCCGGCGCGCCGGCCTGCCAAGGATTCCAAACCCCTATTTTATTAGAGAAGCCGCGCAAAGATTGCCCCGCAGCGAAAAACTCCCGTCCTGCACCTTCTGTCTCCGTGTCTTCACCAGGATTCCAACTCCCGGCTTGGCTCCGGTGTGAGATTGAACGCGGATCAGCATCCCCAGAGCCGATCGCTCGTCTAATCTGGAGGGAGATCCGTCCGTTCCATCTGGTGCTGCTTGCAGCATTCCCCTTTTAGCCACCATGAAGCTCACGCGCTATACTCGATTCACCGGCGATCTCTCCTCCAGCCTGGACCTTGAGGACCTTCTTCAGGCCCTCTCGGACTTCCTGCTGGACTCCGGCTTTGAGGATCCCTACTCGTCCTTCTCCAATTCGGACGACTCCATGGAGAGCCTGCGCAAAGCCATACGCCAGGCCCTGGAATCGGGTGAACTTCTCGATGAGGTGTCCCAGGAGCAATTTGACCAGCTCGACCCGGAGCAGGTGGAAGACCTCATCGACAAGATCATCGAACGCATGAAGGCGGACGCCTATCTCAACGCGGAGGACCCATCGGACAGCCAGGGCTCCGCCGGGGAAGGCAACAGCGGCGAGTCCCGCTTCGAGATCACCGCCAAAGGCCTGGACTTTCTGGGATACAAGGCATTGCGCGATCTTCTGGGCCCCTTGGGCAAGTCCTCGCTGGGCCGCCACGATACCCACCATGAAGCGGCCGGCGTGGAGACCAACGGCTCCTCCAAGCCTTATCAGTTTGGCGACAGCCTGAACCTGGACATCACAGCCACGCTCTCCAACCTCTTCGCGCGCGAAGGCGGGCCCACCTCCGCCGGAGCCATCAACCTGGAGTACTCTGACCTGCAAGTACAGCAAGCCGATTATCAATCCTCTTGCGCTACCGTGGTTCTGCTGGACTGCTCCCACTCCATGATTCTGTATGGCGAGGATCGCTTTACGCCCGCCAAGCGGGTAGCCATGGCCCTCTCTCATCTCATTCGCACTCAGTATCCCGGAGACTCCATTGATCTGGTGCTCTTCCATGACTCTGCGGAACATATTCCCCTCTCCCAACTTCCTCGAGTGAAGGTGGGACCACACTACACCAACACTCGCGAAGGGCTGCGGGTCGCGCAGCGCGTGCTGCGAGGCTCCGGCAAGGAGATGCGGCAGATTGTGATGATCACGGATGGCAAACCATCAGCGCTGACCATGGCAGACGGCGGCATCTACAAGAACGCTTTTGGCCTTGATCCGCTGGTGATCTCGGAGACTCTGGAAGAGGTCAGCCGCTGCAAGCGAGCGGGCATTATGATCAATACCTTCATGCTGGCCAATGATTTTCAACTGGTCCAGTTCGTGCAACAGATGTCGGCGATGTGCCGCGGCAAAGCATACTTCACCACGCCACAGACCCTGGGCAACTACCTTCTGATGGACTTCATGTCCCGGCGATCCAAGCGCGTGAATTGAACAGGCAGACAGTCAAAGCCCGCCGGCTTCCGCCTGTTGGGTCTTTGGTTTGCTCCACCTGTCCACAGAGTATGCCGGAACCTCTTTCAGAGCGTAGCCGCCTCAGTGTGCCTTTCTCGCCAGATTCGATACACCCCCCAGGCGGCGGCTGTGCAGTTGTCCATCACCCGTCCATCCAGGAGCATGGCTTCAAACTCATGTACCCCAACCCGATGCACCGTCATATCATGCTCCTCAGGGTCGCGTTCCGTCTCGCCTTGGCTCAATCCCTCGGCAAGAAAGACATGATGAATCTGCCGCATCGCTCCATAGGCGATCCAAAGATCCGCCAGCCGCGTGATTCGCTGGGCGCGCAATCCGGTCTCTTCGGCCAGTTCCCCCCGCGCCAGCTCCAGTGGGTCAACCTCCGCAATCTCCCAGCTTCCCTGGGGAAGCTCGTAGAAGCTGGCTCCAACGGTGTAGCGATACTGATGCACCAGCCATACAAAGTCCCCCTCCGTGGTGCGTTCGAGAGGAATGATGATGACCGCCGGCTCCTTCTCCATGACGCCGTAGATCCCAAATCCGCCAGACTCCTTCGAGCATAACTTGCGCTCGATGACGTCCTCTCGCACCCGGCACCACGGGTTTCGATACACTTCACGCGTGCTGACGGTCCGAATCGGCTTCTCCTTGCCGGCCAAATTTGGAAGGAAATCATTCGCCACGCTCTGCCCTCACGCCACCATCTTATCCTGCCGCCGGCCTCAGCCTGAGCCTGCGCCATCGCATCTCCTGTATCCCGTCACTCTCCGCGCGCTTTCGTCCGTTACCATCTCTACAGAGGTCAAAAGGAGCCGCATCCCGCATGAAACCAGCCGAAGGCCGCAGGAGAGTTGTCATCGAGGAGGTTCAGCCCAGCATAGACAATGGACGTTAAGATCG
>JAKART010000073.1 GCA_021819255.1 Acidobacteriota bacterium | reverse complement strand
GCGACCGAGCTGAGGTCGGGGGGCGTAAGCGTCGCTGCCTCGGTAGCCAGCTCCGCGTAGGTGAGGGAACGCGAAGAGGCGGCATGAAGGACGCGGTTCGGAGAGGTGGTGCAGGAGGAGACCGGGACGTTCCAGCGCTGGGCCGCTGCCTGGATCAGCATCTGGCGGCAGGCAGCGCCTACCCGCCGCAGCGGATCCCAGTTGAGCGGCGTGGACATGCTTCCGCCCGCCGCCTGCCCTCCGTAGATGGCCTCGTCGAGCTCCGCCTGTTGGACCCGGACGGTCTTCCAGTCGGCATCCAGTTCCTCGGCGATCAGCATGGGGAGCATGGTCTTGACGCCCTGGCCGATCTCCGGATTCTTGGCCATGATGGTGATGACGCCGCTGCTGGAGATCTGGACGAAGGCGCGTGGGCTAAGGTGGGGCGGTGACCGGCGGGGAGGATCGGCGGCGGCAGGAAGATCGTAGAGCTTCAGTGCAAGGCCACCGGAGACCAGTGCGGTCATCTGGAGAAAGGTGCGGCGGTTGAGCGACATAGACCTAATCCTTCCTTGGGTTGAAGCGGCTTATGCCTTGACTTGTGACTGCGCGGCCTGATGAATGGCCTGGCGGATGCGAGTGTAGGTTCCGCAGCGGCAGATGTTGTAGCTCATGTGGTCATCGATGTCGGCGTCGGTGGGGTGGGGATTGGCGGCCAGCAGGGCGGAAGCGGCCAAAATCTGGCCCGCCTGGCAATAGCCGCACTGCGGCACATCCACCTCCCGCCATGCAACCTGCACGGGATGATTTCCGTCCTCCGAGAGTCCCTCGATGGTGACGACCGGCTGGGAGCCTACGTCCTTGAGAGGCGTCTGGCAGGAGCGGATCGGCTGGCCGGCGATGAGCACCGTACAAGCTCCGCAGGCGCCGATGCCGCAACCGTATTTGGTGCCCTTCATATCCAGAATGTCACGCAGGACCCAGAGCAGCGGAGTGTCAGGATCGGCGGAGACGGTATGCAGCTTGTGGTTGATCGTCAACCGAGTGGAGGGCATGGTGGAGTCCCCTTTGCGAGCATTTCTTCTCTACGGCTTTGAGGTTGGTCCTGAGTGTCCAACTGGGTGCGAGGCAACGCCGGCCAAGGGCTCTGAGCTCCCGCCCCTCTGGGCAATCGCCAAACAGGGCAAACAGACTAACACTTCAACGGTAGAGTAACAGAACCGGGGCAAGCCCATCGATTCCAATCAAGCCCATCGATTCCAATCCGGCTTCCAACTGGTTTGAGGAAATGGGATGCTGGGGGTGGAGGGGAGGCGCGGCGGCAGGGCAGAGGATCTCGCTCAGGGACGGCCAGTCAGACTGACGCCGGATTCGCGGCGGTAGCATGAGGCGGGCCTTATTGCCCGAATTCGAGAAGCAGGAAGAGAAAGATCCAGAGCGCGCCCATGGCGTGCCAGTACCAGACTGTGGTGTCCACCACCACCTGCCGGGTAGCCAGAGCGCGCGAGAACTGCAACGCCGTCAAAGCCGCAAGGAGGCCGGCCACTCCAAGAAAAAGATGCGCGGCGTGGGTGATCGTGATCAGGTAGAAAAAATGACTGCTGGGGTTGGAGTGGAAGAAGACATGTTGCGCAGCCATCTGGTCCCAGGCGATCCACTGCCCGGCCAGAAACAAGGCTCCCAGAAGGAGCGTCAGAGAAAGCCAGAGAGTTGCGCGGGCGGAGACCGGCCGGCCCAGCCCAAACCATTCATCCATCGCGTCCACCTGACGAAACATGGCCTGGCGCGCCATTTCAGCGGTGATGGAGCTGAACAGCAGAGCGATCGTGTTCAGCCAGAGAATGGAAGGGATCGCAGTGGGCAGCCAGTAGTTGATGTAATGGTCGTAGGCGTCGAAGTGGCCGGTTGCCTTGGTGACGAAGAAGACACTGACAAGGGCGATGAAGAACATGACGTCCCCGCCAAGAGCGAAGAACAGCCCGATGCGGGCCTTGGAGAGACGCTCGTTGGGGCCACGGTGACCGCGCGGCTGGTTCCTCCAGTTATCGCCGTCCCCTTCGCCATTGCCGCCGGTCCGCTTGTCGGTGGGCGGCCGATGTCCGTTGTTGCCCTCGCTGATGCGGTGGCGGTCAATCTCCGGCGGTGTGATGGTGAATGGCATGGCGCTGGAAGATCCCGGGAAACCTTCTTGTGCCCTTAATTTACTCCGCTTTGTGGTCTAACGCTGTATTTGGAACGCTCAGAGGCGGAAATTCTTGCCTCGACTCCTTGGAGGCCATCAACTCCGAAGGCCATGAGCTCCTGGAGGAAGTACGAAAACACCAGGAGGCAGTGCATGAACTCGAAGCGTACGAGCTTCAGGAGGCGACCGGCTTTGGCGACCCGGACCGGCTCTGCGCGGCGACAGCGCAGGCAGCCGGAGAGCCTGCGTCACGGAGAGGGTTTACCGGTCTGGGATCGCCCGCAAGGCAGGACGGCAGAGAAGAGGGTATAGCGCCAGCCCTTGGAACCAGCCCGCAAGCTGAAGTTCAGGGCATTGCGCTCCGGACGATATTCAGGAAGAGCTGGTGTACGCGGGGATCGTGGCTGAGTTCAGGATGGAAGGTAGAGGCCAGGATCTGGCCCTGACGGACCAGAACGGGGCTGTCGCCGCGCTTGGCCAGAACCTGAATGCTGTCGGAGATGCGGGTGATGCGTGGAGACCGGATGAAGACCATCTCCAGCGGTCCACCGGGCAGGGCTGTCTCCGCGCTCAGAATCGTCGAATCGTTCTGGCGGCCATAGGCGTTGCGCTCGACGGCGATATCCAGGGCGCCCAAAGAGGATTGATGCGGGTTGGTCACCTCCCTGGCCAGCAGGATGCAGCCGGCGCAGGTGCCAAAGACCGGTTTGCTGTGAACGAACTCGTTCAGCACCCCATAGAAGCCGGCCCGCTCCAGATGCTTGAGGAAGGTGGTCGATTCGCCGCCGGGGATCACCAGGGCGTCCAGAGCGGCTAGCTGGCCGGGTTTGCGCACCAGGGATGCGTCCGCGCCCAGTTCGGCTAACCGGCGGGCGTGGACTTCAAAGGCGCCCTGCAGAGCCAGGACGCCGATCGCCGGAGAAGGAGGAGTCACAGCTCAATTTTATATGGACTGACCGGATGCCGGGACACACGCCGCTGTCGATGCCGCGTGGTCTGGCCTCTACCAGCCACGTGTCTGCATCAGGTTCTTCTCTTCGATGGCGGCGGCGGCCAGGCCCTTCATGCTGCCGATGACCGCCTCGGAGGCTTCGGCCACGATCTTCGGGTCGTCATAGTGCAGGGTGGCCAGGACGATCGCGCGGGCGCGGGAGATGGCCTCCTTCCGCTCCTCGTCGTTCTTCTCGATGTCCAGGGGAGTGCCGCCCTCCTTCATGAAGATGCCGGAGCCGACAAAGATGGTCTCCGCGCCCAACTGCATCATCAGGGATGCGTCGGCAGGCGTGGCGATGCCGCCGGCGGAGAAGTTCGGAACCGGGAGCTTGCCTGCCTCGGCGACCATCCGCACCAGTTCGTAGGGCGCTTGCAGATTCTTGGCGGCGGCGTAGAGTTCGTCCCCACGAAGGGCAGTGAGGGCCTTGATCTCGCGAACAATGGTGCGCATATGGGTGACGGCGTGGACCACGTCGCCGGTGCCGGGCTCGCCTTTGGTGCGTATCATCGCGGCTCCCTCCGAGATGCGCCGCAGGGCTTCGCCGAGATTCTTGGCGCCACAGACAAAGGGTGTGGTGAAGGCGTGCTTGTCGATGTGATGCTGCTCATCGGCGGGGGTGAGAACCTCAGACTCGTCGATAAAGTCGACGCCCAGCGACTGCAGGACCTGGGCCTCTGCGAAGTGGCCGATCCGCGCCTTGGCCATCACCGGGATGGTGCAAACCTCCATGATCTCCTTGATGAGCCGGGGTGAGGCCATGCGGGCCACGCCGCCTTCGGCGCGAATCATGGCGGGAACGCGCTCCAGGGCCATCACGGCGACCGCGCCGGCCTCTTCGGCGATGCGCGCCTGCGCCACGTTCATGACGTCCATAATGACCCCGCCTTTGAGCATCTCGGCCAGCCCGGTCTTGAGGCGAAGTCCGGTGCTGCTGTCATGTTGCTTGCCGAATCCGTTGTTCTCTTTCATGGGGTGCTCCTTGCGATGCGGCTGGAAAGAGGGAGTGAGCGTTCGGAGACGCGGAGCTTCCGCTTCACTGCATCCTTTCTCCAAGTTTAGCAGTTGGATGCTCTTGCCATGCAGGCGGATCCTACAGCCCGGACTGCTCCTTGGCGAGGATGGCCTCTTCCTCTGCCGCGGGTTGCGTAGCGCTCTCCACCGGCGCCGGTTTGGCGGCAGGTTGGGCGTGGCCTGGCGGTTCCGCCCGGGAGCGGGAGATCTCCATAAGCATCTCTTGGGCGGAGCGGACAGAGGCGCCGCGCGGGGCGCGATCGTAGCCGCCATCCGGGCGCATCATGCGAGCTTTGACGTTGTCCGAAAGGTAAGCGCCCAGAATCTCATCGCGCAGACGGCGCAGCAGAGCAGGATCGGCTACCGGGAAGACGACCTCGCAGCGCTCGTGCAGATTCCGCGTCATCCAGTCGGCGCTGCCACAGTAGATCTCTTCCTGGCCCGCGTTGGCGAACCAGAAGATTCGGCTGTGTTCCAGGAAGCGGCCCAGGATGGAGCGCACGCGAATGCGGTCGCTCAGCCCGGGAACGGAGGGGCGGAGAGCGCACATGCCGCGGACGATCAGGTCAATCTCAACGCCCGCCTGGGAGGCTTCATAGAGCGCCTCAATGATGACCGGATCCAACAGACCGTTGATCTTGGCGATGATGCGAGCCGGCCGGCCGGCTCGGGCGTGGCCGGCTTCGCGGGCGATCAGGCTGAGAAAGTCCCGATTCAGCGTGACGGGAGCGAGCAACAGAGGGCGATAGGCTTCGGGTCCTGCATCCCACTCGGCGGTCAGGTAACGAAAGACGCGAAGCACGGCCTCAGTGAGTTCGGGGCGCGCGGTGAGCAGGCTGATGTCCGTGTAAAACCGCGCCGTAATGGGGTTGTAGTTGCCGGTGCCGAGGTGAGCGTAGCTGTGAATGGCGCCTGCGGAGTCGCGGCGTACGATCAGCGCCAGCTTGCAGTGGGTCTTGAAGCCGAAGATGCCATGGAAGACCTGCCCGCCGGCGTCTTCCAACTCGCGCGCCCAGCGGATGTTGGAGGCCTCGTCAAACCGCGCCATCAGTTCAACGACGATCGTTACGTCCTTGCTTTGCGCTGCGGACTTCAGCGCGCTGAAGATGGGCGAGTCGGCGCTGGTGCGGTAGAGGGTCTGTTTGATGGAGAGAACGTTGGGATCCGTGGCGGCTGACTCGATGAAGTTCTCCACTGTGCTGTAGCTGTCATAGGGGTGGTGCAGCAGAATATCGCCCTTGTCCAGTTCGGCAAAGATGTTGGAGGGCGGCTGGGCGGCCTGTTCCAGATGGAGCCTGCGACCGTGAAACTCGGGAAACTTCAGCGCCGGGAGCCTCACGGCGTTGTAGATATTCATCAGGCGCGAAAAGTTGATGGGAGCCGAGCTGCGGAAGACCTGCCAGGCTTCCAGTTCGAAGTTGGTGCGCAGGCGTTCGACGATCTCTTCAGACGCGGAGCCGCTGATCTCCATGCGCACGGCGTCGCCCTTGCGCCGGTTGTGGAGTTCCTCGGCGACGCTCTCCAGAATCGAGCGGGTCTCCTCTTCCTGCATGTAAAGGTTGCTGTTCCGTGTGACCCGGAAGACCGCGCGATGCAGGATGCTGTAGCCGCGGAACATCGAAGGAAGGTGGATCCCGATGAGATCTTCCAGCAGAAGAAAGTTGCGCCGGCCGGAACGCTCCGGCAGCGCGATCAACGAGGGCAGGGAGCGAGGGATGGTGATGACGCCGAGGATTCTGGCGCTGTTGGCGCTCCGGTTGCGGCGCTTGAGGCGCAGCAAGAGCGCCAGGCAAAGGGCCTTGTTGAGCACCCGGGGGAAGGGATGGGAGGGATCCAGGGTGACCGGGGTGAGCAACGGGTCAACCTGCTCCTGAAAGAACTTGAGGGCGAACTCCCGGTCCGGTTTGCCAAGCTGCCTCCATTCCAGGATAGAGATGCCGGCGTTTTTAAGCTCGGGCTGGAGGTGAAGATTCCAGCAGGCGCTCTGGTCGGCGCAGAACTGATGCAGAAGCCCGCGGAGCCGCTCCAATCGCTCGACCTGGGTGAGGCCTCCGGCGTCGCGGTGCTGAGGCAGACTAAGGCCCTCCTCGAGCCGCTGCAGGATGCCGGCAACGCGGATCTCGGCGAACTCATCCAGGTTGCTGGCGGAGATGGCCAGGAACTTGACGCGCTCCAGAAGGGGATTTGACGTGTCGTCAGCCTCTTCTAGAACGCGGCGATTGAACTGCAACCAACTCTCGTCGCGATCCACCATGCGGCTATCCGGCAAAACAACGGACGCTCCGGGCTGTGGATTCCTGGTGGGGATACGCCGAGAAGGCGTAGGAGAGGATCTCTCGGGGGCGGATTGTCTCCGATCAGGCATGGGTCTTTTGAGATTAAAGCAGGATGGCGCCGAGAATCTCTACACCATCCCGACGTGTCTCCCCTGACGTGTCTCCATGGACAGCGTACTGCCGTCCGCGGTGAATGCAAGACTTTCCGCATTGGCTCGACGCCACGGGCAGGAGGCAAGTCGTAAGAAGCTGTCGCGCGGCCCCCGGGGCATGCCGTCCGGCCGGTGCTCCGGCCTCAACTTTGGCTGCGACAAACGCTCAGCAGTGGCGATGCATGCCCCAGCCGAGGTAGTTCGCCGCCGCCTCCAACACCGAGTTGGCGACCGAGGAGAAGTTTGCCGCCACGTGGTGCTCAAAGCCGTTCTCGCAGATGTAGCGGAGCAGCCTCTGCAGGTTGGGAATCTCGACGACGCCGGCTCCGCCAAAGGTATTGAGTGGATCGTCCGTAAAGTTGCCCTCACCGACATAACCGGTGATCCTGCCGGCAAAGTCATCTGTGGAGAAGCGCGCGAAGCTCATCGGTCCGGCCTTTACCGTGCCATCCAACGTGCCGTGAGCGTTCTCCTTGCCTACGGTGCCCGCAATGATGAGCTGATAGTCCATTTTCACGCCTTCGCGGAAGAAGTGCTTGGGCAGATTGGAGCAGTGGAAGCAGACGGCCTTGTTGGGGTTGTCCCCATAGTTGTTGTTCCAGTCCAGCAGGGCAGAGGGCGTCTCGCTGGCCAGCGTGAGGGCGTACATGGAGAGAGTTCCGAGGATATCAACCTCACAGGCCGAGGGGATCAGTTGCTCGCTCATCATGGACATCACCGTGCATGGCACGATGCCCAGGTACTCTTCGATGGATGTCCAGCACTGTACGGCGGAGACGGTCAGCTCGGAGGCGGCCATCCATGCATCGATGACTACCGCAAGTTTGGCCATCTTCAACAGAGCGGCCTCCGGCGTCCCGCCCACCGGAATGTACTTTCGGATGGATGCAAGCTTGCTCTGGACGTGGTCGTCATTGTCCTTGCAACGCTCAATGCGGCCCATCACCTCGCTCAGATCCAGGGTCTCCACGGTGATGCCGGAGCGCTCCAGCAGCTTTTCAGAGTAGCGGACAGTGTTGAAGGCGGTGGGCCGCGCGCCGATGGCTCCAAAGCGAACATTGCGCAGGCCGCGCACGATGCGGCAGACGGCGGCGAACCACTCCAGATCGGCCTTGAACCAGGCGGAATCGGGAGCTTCGGTGTGTTGCGTGGTCAGAGAAAAAGGAATTCCGTACTGCTTGAGGTTGTTACAGACCGACATCTTGCCGCAGAAGCTGTCGCGGCGGAATGCGATGCCCATCTTGCCGGGAGTATCCGGCGTGGCCTGGATCAGCACCGGAACGCGGAGATTGGCCAGGCGGAGCGCGTCGGCCACGCCACGCTCTTCGCCGAAGTTGGGCAGGGTGACGATGATGCCATCCATCTCCGCTGCGTGCCGGGTGAAGAGCTCAGCGCACTTCTTTGCATCTTCGTACGTTTCTACGGCGCCATGCGCTGTCTGGTCGGGGGTGAGCACGATCGGCTTGATCCCGGCTGCCTCTAAAGCTGCAATCATCTCAAGGCGGCCGCTGGTGGCAAGGTGGCTGGGAAAGAATCCACGATTGCCAACAACGACTCCCATTGTCATTGGACGGCCCATAACTTCTCCTAGGTTGAATGCTTAGACTTTGTCGATATCTTCCCGGCGCGGCCAGTAGCGAGTGGTATAGATCGTTCCGAAGAGGGTGAGCAGAAGCCCCCACCAGAAGGTTGGGTGAAGATTATTCAGTACGGTGTGGGGTTCATGATGACCAAACCACTCCCAGGCGCCGTAGGGTAGAAGCACCAGACCGTAGGCCAGAATGAGCGCGCCTACGAAAAACCAGATGGAGATCATCTCTCCGCGTCCTGTTCCTTCAGCCATTGGGTGTACCTCCGTGCAGCGATGAGCACAAGCTCAGGGTTTAGAAGAAGATGAGATTCAGGATGAAGAAGACGACGATGACAATCACTGCCCAGAAAAGGGGCTTATGCCAAAGAGCCGTGGCTCCGTCATCGGGAATCTCGGTGGCTCCGTAGACCAGGCCGACCAGTTCGAGATC
>JAKART010000072.1 GCA_021819255.1 Acidobacteriota bacterium | reverse complement strand
TGCTCTCCGGGCTTGACCGGATAGAACAACAGTCTGGCAGCTACGTAGATCGGCTGGTTGGTCGTCGGGCTGATCGAGTTGTTCAGGATGATCTGTCCTGTCTGCGCCTTATGGAACAGAGCCGTGTAGTCGGTCAGATCACGCTCCACATGCCAATGCTGAGCCAGGCCCGGCTCCGGCTCCATGGTGGTGCCGAAGTAGAGGTTCACCCCACCCAGCCAGATCGTCGCGGTGCGATCAAACTGCCGCCCTGCCGGAACCGAGAAGTTCACGACCAGCACGACCTTGGACCACGGGCCGGTGCATCCTCGCGGGGGCGCAAACTCAAACCGATGCGCATGAGCGGCCATCGAGCGGCCATCGCCGGGATCGTCAAAGCTCTCTCTGCGCGCCAGCGTGACGCTGCAGGGTGTTGAAGCCGGCCGGGACACATACGGCTCTGCCGAGGAGATAACCCGCGACCCCGGCCGCATCGGAGCCGCTGGACTCCCTACCCCCGCCTGCGCTCTTGCCCAAATCGCTCCGCTGACGATCAAAAGCAACCCACCAGCCACCCTCATCGCCAGCCAGGCGCGTGCAGATTTCATCTTCTTCCATCCACCCTGTTTCGAGAGTTCGACGATCCTTCTGGAATCACCGCAAACGTCCGGTACGTGATAAGCCAGGCGATGGCTCAAGTCTAACAAGTGAATCTCCTGGAGGATCTGGCGTGCGAAAAGCGCGAAGACAAGTACGGTCCAGCCTATCGCGGCGATACCCTCCTTCGGACACCATCCGAACAGCGCCATCGCTGGATGCGTCCAGGAAAGCTGCGGCTCCCCACGGCCCGGAGCAGCCAAGCCGCGCTGGGCCGGCAAGCAAAGGACAAAGACTGGCCGTCAACCATCCTCCGCAACAGCAGAGCCATCCTCTGCCGAAATCCTGGCGAGCTCTCGGGCCTCGAATGCTCCATGGGAGCATACCGCCGCCCAGAGTTGCCCATTCCCATGAGATCCAAGGGAACGAGAGCTTGCGTAGAGAAAATGCCGCCCCAAGGCGACCCCGCCCGACAGGAACGGAAGCTTCCCGCGCAGGCGACCGAGCCGGCCGCGAAGCCTCACCCAGCGAGGAATTGCTGCCAAAGGAGAGCCCACATTGACGAGGATCTACGCCGCGAGTAGCATGTGGATACCTGCATACAGAATGTCGGTCAGTAGCTCCAAAACGAAGCTTAGCCTTTCCACTCGATCGGGGCCGGCAACAAATCACCCGTGGCATCGATTGCCAGGGCGAATGCATCCTTGGGGGTTTTTTCCACCATCCTTGCATTCAGAGACCAAAAGCGTGCATCCGTCATTGACTCCACAACCGCTGTTTCACGACCTTTGCCCATGAGACGGGACGAATCCAGAGCAAGTGGAAGCAACTTCAGGAATACCCTTGGAAACACAACGGCCTTGGGGCGCGATCGCTCCTGAATGAGTACAAAACGATTCATCTACGGTAAAAAGAACACGCTATGAGACAGATCATCTTAGAATCGCCCGGGAAGTTTGCAGAACGGATCGTTCCTGAAGCCAGCGCGGCTCAGGGCCATGCAGTCGTCAAAATCGAACGAATTGGCTTATGCGGAAGCGACTTTCATGCTTTTGCAGGACGCCATCCTATTTACACTTACCCTCGAGTCATCGGCCATGAGCTATCCGGCGTCGTGGTCGAAGTTGAGGAGAACGACCGCGGAATCCGAAAGGGAGATCGTTGCGCCATTGAACCCTACATCCGCTGCGGCGCCTGCCGGGCATGCGCAAAAGGGCGAAACAACTGCTGTGAACATCTCCAAATTCTTGGGATCCATGTGGATGGAGGAATGCAGGAGCTTCTATCTGTCCCTATCAGCCTGCTGCACAAGTCGGTAGTCTTGACCCTCGATCAGTTGGCTTTAGTGGAAATGCTCGGAATCGGCGCACACGCTGTGGCACGCAGTGGACTCAAGGATGGCGGGGAAGCGATGATTGTGGGTGCAGGTCCGATCGGAATGGCGGTGGCTCAATTTGCCTCGGCGCTCGGAGTTCATGTTCATCTTGTCGAGAAGATCGAATGGCGAAGAGCCTTTGCGGAGCGAATGGGGTACCCCACCTCGCCGACCGCTGCGGACAGGCAAGCGGATGTCGTCTTTGATGCGACGGGCAACGCCCTTGCCATGGCGGCAAGCTTGGACTGCGTTGCACCCGGAGGTTCCCTCGTTTATGTTGGTCTCACAAGCGAGCCGGTATCGATCGACGACTCCCTGTTCCATCGCAAAGAAGTAACCTTGCTCGCCAGCCGCAACAGTCTCGGCCAATTTCCAAGGATCATCCGGTTGATCGAAGAAGGCAAAATCGATACGGCTCATTGGATCACCGACCGCCTTCGACTTTCCGATGTGATGACCACATTTGAGTCTCTGCTCGCTCGGCCAAATGTGATGAAAGCCGTTGTAGAGTTGTGAGCCGGACCGTGCGGAGCACCTGGTAACGGCCAACCGATAGTTAACAATTGAGTAAACATTGACAGCAAAAGATATCCTCTTATATCGTCCTCAGCAAATGTAATCGATCTCATCCGTTGCACCGGATTCCTCAACAGGATGCTTGACGGCACAGGCAATCGAGATTCTTGTTGGACAGCAACGATACCAACAAGGTCTCATTCCGGCATCTGCGTCTCTCCGTTGGGCGCGGTCGCAACGTTGCAATCGATTCCATCATGCTGAAAGGAACGCAGGTCGAATGCCTGCTGAGAGGACGACGCAAACATGCACAACGCAAACGGCACAACAAAAGCTTGTTTGATTCTCACCATCGTGCTGACCGCCGTGACGGCCGGCTGCACGGGTAGCCCGGCCGGCAATGCTTCTTCCGGCGCCGCTACTTCGCCAGGAGAGACTGCCAAAGCCAGCGGGGGGACACACTCTTATTATGTGGATTGCAGCCAATCCTCCAACGGCAATGGGACTGAAAGCACTCCCTGGAACAACCTTGCATCCGCCAATGGGCACAGCTATTCGGCGGGAGACACAATTTATTTCAAAAGCGGGATGACTTGCAACGGAATGTTCTCCCCGAGCGGGTCTGGCAAGTCCAGCGCGCCAATCACAGTGACGGATTATGGAACGGGTGCTCTGCCGATCCTTGATGGTGGGTCGACAAACAACGCGGCCTTCTATCTTACCAACCAGTCGTACTGGACGATTGAAAATCTCTACCTGCAGGGGGGCGAGAACTGGAGCCTGGTGGCGAAGGCTTTGAGCGGCAATACCGTAACCGGCCTGACGATCACCAATGTGACGGCGACAGGGGCGACTTTGGTTTCTACTCAGAGAGCCGTCGGTGGCGAGATCGGGTTGATTACGGATAAGACCAGCAGTTCGACCATCAGCAATGTCAATCTTTCCTATGTGACTGCGGAGAACACCACGGCCGGCGAGGGAATCTTTATCCAGGCCGGGCAGCATGGCGCGTATACCGGTCCGAAAGGACAAAATATCTCGGTAACCAATTCGCACGTAGAAAATGTCTACGGTGACGGGCTGCTGGTGACGGACGCCGAAAATGTGACGCTGAACAACAACGTGGTGACGCAGTCGGGCGAGTGCCCGAACTGTACGGGCAGCACTCCCGGAGCGCTTTGGGTGTGGAACACCATAGGCGCGGATATCTCGCAGAACGAGTCATACAACAATACCAGCTGGGCGGGCGACGGCGGGGGGATCGATATCGATTATTTGAACCGCAACATCACAGTGGAACGGAACTACATCCACGACAACAAGGGATATTGCGTCTCCGTATTTGGCGCGGGAAGCGAGCCCACTGTAAATAGCATCATCCGATTCAACGTCTGCGTCAATAACGATGCCGAAAGCACAAGTATCAATTATGGAGATTTTCTGCTGTCGACCTGGAATAGCGGCTCACTGAACGGCGTTGAGATTTATGACAATACAAGCTACTGGACAGCTACGCCGGCCAGCACCTATGAGTTGACCGATAAGTCTGCCACGTTCAGTGGCTCGAACCCGGATTTCTTTGAGAACAATATTGTCTACACGCCATTGACAACGCCATACCTCATCGATGCAGCCAAACCGATGACTGCGGACTACAACCTGTATTACGGTCCGAACGCTACACAATACTCCTTTGAGTATGGCGGCACGACTTACACGAGCCTGGCGACGTATCAGAGCGCGACCGGGCAGGACGCGAATTCCGTGATCTCAAATCCGCTGCTGCCGGAGCCGAGTTACGATGTCGCGAACGTGTGGCCGACAACGCAATTTACGCCACAGTCGGGCTCTCCGGCAATCGGCGGTGGAACCGATGTCTGCACAGGAATCAGCGGGTGCTCCATGGGCACAACGGACTTTCTGGGGAATCCGCTGCCTACAACCGGATACTGGATCGGCGCTATCGAGTAGCTTTGTGATTGGAACGTGGCCGCGAGCGCCGGAGCGGGATGAGCCTGCTCCGGCGTCGTCTTTGCCCTCGGCACCGGAGAGCGGATGATTGAGGCGCAAAGCAGAATGGGTGAGGATGCCACGGTGTTGTGCCTTTGCTGAACGCTGCCGAACCGCGTCTTCAACTAAGGGTTGAGCCAACGCATCTTTGTCCAGAGGACAGACCGCTCGCGCCCGTGACCTCAGGCTACACATGATTCAGGGGATAACGATCTTTTCCTGGCCTGGTTTCGGCCAGATGCTTCGCCAGGAACCGCGATCCACAGACGTGCCTGTGATGGGCAATCTCGGCCGCACCGGGTCAACGGGGTGAGAGGGAGAATCAAAACTGCGGGAGCCCTCCGGCTCGGCCTTCAGCCCAACTCGCCGGACCCAAATTCTATCCAAAGGGCTTGGGCCAGACGAAGGAACTGCACCCCTGCTCCAGGGCGGGACGGGAAGAGACTTTCAAACTGGCCACCTCTCCATCATTGCCTTCGTTGACACCTGAGAGTGCTCAACCCCAGGCTCCGTTGACGCCTCGGCTCTGGCCGGCGTCATAACAGAAAAGTCTCATTAACTTACTTACTATCAACCACTTACCAACACCAGCCTCGACTTCCGCCCGGCTCAAACATCCCCGATGGCGCCGGACGCAAAGATTTCCCTTGCATCTCACACTAGCATTATGTATACAGGAAGGCACTCTGAATTTGGGCCAAGCGTTCTTGATACGCGTCATCCAGGCTGATGGATTGGCGCTGCCAATTCGTCGGCTGAATCGCCACCCGTTGGATTTTGGAATCCAGCGTTGATTGTTTTCCTCCGATATGCGGGATGCGTATCGACGCTGTTGAAAACCTTCGAAAGGTGATAATTTGCGCCATGAAACCATTCCCGCGTGTTGCACAGAACCGGTTCGCCTCTCTCCTTATCGTCTCTGCGTTGCTTCTGCTCGCCACAGGACAAAGTCATGCGCAACTATCCTCAGCCTCCGTTAACGGAACGGTACGGGACTCCTCTGGCGCTGTTGTTCCACACGCCACAATCGTGCTGCGAAACACTCAAACTTCAGTAGAGAACACGACCGTCTCGAATGCCTCCGGCGTGTACTCCATCTTTGATGTGAACCCAGGACAGTACACAATAAGAGCAACTGCGCCCGGTTTTGGCTTGAGGGAAGTTTCTCAGTTCACCCTGACGGTCGGCCAGGTCGCAACCATCAACTTCTCGTTGAAAGTGGGTCCCACACAGACGACTATCACGGTGCAATCGGCAACGCCCCAACTAGAGACGTCAAGCGCAAGCCTGGGCACCGTCATTACAACGCAAGAAGTAAATGACATTCCTCTGAATGGCCGCAATTTCACGCAGCTTCTCACTCTCACCCCAGGAGTCTCGCCGGTTAGCACCGGCCAGAATGCCAACGAGGGGGCCGTAGGGTCTGGAGGCGGCTGGATGGTAGCTGCGCCGATCGGCTCCGATACCGTTTTCCCTGCGATCAATGGCCAGACCAATCGGAGCAACTTCTTTCTCGCGGACGGCATGGATGACTTCGGAGAGTTTATCAGCACCTATGCGGTGCCGCCCATTATCGATGCCATTCAGGAATTCAAGGTGGTTTCACACACTGACAGCGCCGAGTACGGTGGCGTATTGGGCGGCGTCATCAACGTAACCACAAAGTCTGGCACCAATCATTTGCACGGCTCAGCATGGGAGTATGCCCGCAACCAGATCTTTGATGCCCGCTTCTATTTTCTTCCAAAAGATGTTCCCAAAACCCCCTACAGCCAGAACCAATTTGGCGGATCTGTTGGAGGCCCCGTCATTCTTCCAAAGCTCTATAACGGGAAGAACAGGACATTCTTCTTCGGCGCATATCAGGGCTTCCGCTACAGCCAGATCACCGACACTCCGTTGCACATTCCAACCGCTACCGAACTTTCCGGGAACTTGAGCGACTGGCCCACTCAGATTTACAACCCTTTCACCTTCCGACCCAATCCATTAGTTCCCGGACAGTTCATCGGCGATCCCTTCCCCGGCAACCAGATTCCAGCATCTCTGATCGACAACAGCCTCGTCAATTATGCCCAGTTCGCCTACCCCACCCCAGGGGCGGTATTTGACAGCTCTGGGGACAATGCTCTGGACACAACACCGCTCGGCCAGAGACAAAACGAATGGGACATTCGGATCGATCATACGTTTGGAGCGGACGACTCGGCGTTTTTCCACTATAGCGCCCTCAATAGCACTGTGACTGAGTCCGCCGGACTCCCTGGGGACCCTGAAACGGTCGCCATCCCTTCGCGCAACTGGGGTGGGAGCTATGTGCACGTCTTCAATCCAAATCTCGTCCTTCAAGTCCAGATCGCCCATGCCACCATGTATATGGACACCTCGTATTTCTTCACTAAATCTACTACCGCCATCACCCAGGAGCTGAACCTCGCACCGACAATCAGCAAATGGGTCATCTTACCGAATGTCGTGCCTCTTCCCGATATGTCCATCAACGGGTATAGCAATAATCCTGGTGAATATTCCAACACGAACACAGCAACCGACGATTGGGAATACAGTGGCAACGTGGACAAGACGTGGCGGACTCACACACTGCGCTTCGGTGCGGGCTACACAAGCATCTTCAACGCTGCCGGCACTGCCTTCCCATATGAAGGCTTTGGGGCGCAGAATACAGCCGATCCCAATCCAGCGGACACCGTCAACCAAGGCGATGCTCTTGCGTCATTTCTTCTTGACGTTCCCGATTACTACTATTTTGTGAACTCTGAGGTCCAGACTCGTCCCGGTGGCGTCGCATATGGATATGCCCAGGACTCCTGGAAAGCCACACCGAAGCTCACATTAAACTATGGCCTACGCTATGACGTGCAATTCTTCCCGCCTTTTGGCAAGCAATCATTGAACGCTGCTCATGGCGGCCCTTATATTGGTGACTATGACTTCTCCAATGGGACATACAAACTACAGGCACTTCCACCTTCCTGCGACTCTATCCAGGTTGCTCCATGCATACCAGGCAATGGCACCTTGCCTGCCCATGTCGTGTTGTCTACCAACGACAAGCTCGCAATCAACGAATATTCTAACTTTGGCCCACGCCTGGGCTTTGCCTATATGATCGGGAATAAGACCGTTGTAAGAGGAGCCTTCGGTGTTGTCTATGATAGCTGGGCTTCCATTAACCAAATGACTCAGAACGTCTCATCAACGTGGCCAGATGTAGGCATCTTCAACGCCCCAGCCGATCTCAATCTTCCCAGTTCCACATCGGCGACCCCAACCATAACTGCTCACAATCCACTTGGCAACAGCACCTTTCTGCCGGCCCCGACGCCCTTCTTTCAGACGGGCAATTTCTACTCCCCCAACAGATTGCTACCTAGATCCGAGCAATACAACATCGGCATCGAACGGCAGTTGAGCAGCAATACAGCAGCCACGATAACCTATGTAGGCATGGCCTCGCAACGCCTTGACTACGGAGGGCCTTACAACACGGCTCTCACGCCCGGTCCCGGCGATCCACAGTCCCGAGCCTTATATCCCTATATGGCCATCACCCCATATGATCGGCCTGTAGGCAAGTCGAGCTACAATGGCCTTCAACTGTCCTTGGTCCGCAACTTCACAAATGGCTGGTCTTACAATGTTGCCTACACGTGGTCGAAAACCATGGACTGCGGAACCGATGGATGGTGGGGCTCCGAAGGTACGAATGCGCAGGATCCTTACGACATCTGTGGTTATGGTAGCCGCTCTGTGGCAGGATATGACGTAACCAACCAGTTCTCCGTCGATATGCTCTATCATGTACCCATTGGCAGGGGGGAGAAATATTCCACCAAGAACCACTTCCTCGATTACATCCTTGGGAACTGGCAGATTAACAACATCTTCCAGGCTCATTCCGGTCTCCCGTACACTCCGGTCATCAGTAGCGATATTCCGAACACTGGGAACGGCACGGAGTATCTGGACATCGTAGGGAATCCCCATCTCTCCAAGCCTACGTTTAGCGAGTGGTTCAATACCGCGGCCTATGCGGTCCCGCAAGGCTACACCTATGGAACCGCAGGGAGGAACTCACTACGGAGCCAGGCGGACTGGGAGCTGGACACTGGACTTTTCCGTCTGATTCCAGTCGGCAACGGACGCGAATAGATCGG
>JAKART010000071.1 GCA_021819255.1 Acidobacteriota bacterium | reverse complement strand
CCGATCTATCGCGAGCTGGGTCGGGCTGAACGCAAGCTGGGACACCCAAAGGTCGGGTTGGTGATTGCCACGTCAGGCACCGCGGCGGCCCTGGCCGAAGCCAGCAATGCCCTGGAGCTGGGTTTGGAGCGCAAGGGTGCAAGCGTGGTCTCGGGATCCCGGGCGGCCAAGAAGGCGGCTGTCAAGCGAGTCAAACTGCTGGCGGCGGAGACTCCGGCGGTGCGCAAGATGGCCGACCGTCTGCTCAAGCTGAATCACGCTCAGCGCTCGACTGTGGTGGGCATCGGTCCGCGGCGGGCTGAGATCATCGCCGGCGGAGCGCAGGTGTTTGCCGCGCTACTGGAACGGATGAATTTGAAGGGGTATAGGTTCTCGCGGATGGGGCTGCGCGACGGCGTGCTGGCGCAGATGCTGGCCGACTCCGACGTGCGTGCCAGTGCCCACCGGACGATGGAGGCTGAGCGCTGGGAGGGCGTGCTGGAGGTCTGTCGGCGGTACGGGGTAGATCCTCGCAAAGCGGAGCCGGAGCGAGAGCACTGCGTGCAGTTGTTTGATCAGCTACGCACGGTGCATCGCCTTCCGGACGAGTATCGGCTGTGGCTGCAGGCGGCGGCGATGATGCAGGAGGTGGGCAAGTACATGAACCACCAGGGCCATCATCGCCATACGCAATACATCATCGCGCACTCGGAGATCTTTGGGTTTTCCCCGGCGCAGCGGGCGATCGTGGCGGCCATTGCCCGCTATCTGGGCAAGAGCCGTCCGGAGCCGATGGACCGGCCCATGCGGTTTGTTCCTGTGGAGGAGCACGGGAACATACAGAGAGCCGTGGTGCTGCTGCGCCTGGCCGAGGCGTTGAACCAGGATCGTGCGACCGCTGCGGTGAAGGTGAGGACCAGGATCTATGCGAAGCGCGTGGTGCTGGAGTTGATCCCGGCCCGCGGCGGAGCGGAGCTGGAACAGTGGTCGCTCAAGAAGGAGTCAGGCTACTTCCGCGAGGTCTTTGACCGGGAGCTTTTGGTCGAAGTGGTGTAGAGCGCCCGGATGATGCGGGGATCCAGCAGCGACTGCAGGACAGCGCCGTTGCGCTGCAGGGTAACGCGGGCCAGAGAGCCCTTGCGCAAACGGATGCGGGCCGGTTGGGGCTCTGAATCGCTTTGGGCGGCAACGCCCAGCAACTGACCAAGGAATTGAGAGATGTTGGGATTGTGGCCCACCACGAGAACGTCTTCCGCGCTGGAGCACTCCCGCAGCAGATGCTGAAACTGGGCGAAGGTGGCTGACGGCGCCAGAGCGTTCGAGATGACCACCTCCTGCTCGAAGCCGGTCTCCGTGGCGATGAGTTGGGCCGTCTGCAGACTGCGCTTCAGCGGGCTGGAGACGACCAGATCGAAGTTGACCTTGAGCGCGTTGAGAACATGGGCTAGCTGGAGGCACTGTGCCTTGCCGTCCTTGTCCAGGGGCCTTTTGACATCCAGGAGCGGGTTGGCGCGGCGTGTGCCGGCACTGGCGTGGCGGAGAAGAAAGAGAGTCATTCCTTGGGATCAGATGCGGGTGGGGATATTGTGAGGGTGGTAGACGCCCGGATCTGGTTCGGGCAGGCTGGGTGCGACCGGTTCGGGGTTGGGCTGAGGATCGTTCACCGGAGGCGAGAATGCGGGTTGCGAGAACGCTGGTTCCATGGCGACAACTTTGGATAAGTCACCATCTTAGAATAGTTTTCTCGGCAGGGGCTGTGAATTCTGCATGTGGGGCGGGAGCCGAACCGGCGGCCGTGAGCCCTGAGCTGGAAAACGTCCTTGGAATCAGCGGATTGGATGCTGCCTTCCGTTGGATGTTCGAGAGCCCCAAGTTGGAGAAAGTGGCATAAGGAATGGGTGTCTTGCATTGAATCCGGGCTGAAAGGCGGCAACCGGAAGGATCTGCCCAAGAGCTATCGTAAGCACATTTGTTCTAACACCAGTTGGAAGGAAGCGTGGACGCGTTGGGAACCGAATCCAAAGCCGACATAGGCGCGAAGTTTGCGGGCAAGCTGTACCGCGGCAAGCAAACGAAGACGGGCAACCCCTCGGGCTTCCGCTTCGAGGGAGCCCATTTCAAAAGCCATCCCGAGGAAAATGGGAAGATTCCGGCTTCCGTCTTCGCACGAGGTCGGTTACTCTTCACGGCGGCCGCTCCCTATGTGCGCACCGGAGCAAAAATAGATCACGAGGCGGTCTTTCTGCGGCATTTCCATTCCACCCCAGAGGGCAAGCCTGCCGAGGACGCCGAAGATTGGGGCAAAGTGCCCGTAAACGCCGAGGCATCCGGGTACACCTGTCACGGGAGATACTACAGGCGCCTGAACAGGAGCGGCTCCTCCATTCCAATCTGGCTGAATGCTTGGGTCTTTTCTCTATGCGAAGGTCCGTTCAGAGTAGTTCCTGAAATGAAGCGCATTTGAGTCGAAACCTGTGATCTCGCGCCCAAGCGTCCTTGATGCGATCGGCAGCAGCGATATCAAGCAAGCCGGCTCGCAGGAGAGCAACCATCACATCGACGGTCTTTACAACTTCCAGTTTGGCGCCGACCTCGCGGATCGCGCGCCTCACAGCCCGGCTATCGTCGATAGCGATGGAAAATCTCCCGTGGATCGCTACGGCGAGCGCCGAACATTCTCCTGCGCCGAGACGTTCCCCAGGGCGTAAGCGCAGAAAGATCTCCACCTCTTCCGGATCGGCGACGGAGCAAGTATCAAGGAAGCCGGAGGCCACCGCGTTCCGGTAGCGAATCCTCTGTTCGGGGTAATCGCCCGTGATCTCTGCTTCTACGTGGTCAGTTGCAAGAAACTGCTGCGGGTGTTTGCCAATCAAGTCCATTCGATCGATGCGGAGGAAATTGATGAGAACGGATGTATCCGCCACGACGATTGCAGATCTCATCCGTGAACTCCCATTACTTTTCTCTGGCCGCTTCGGCGAGTTCGATCAACTCCTGAGCGGGGAGGTTGAGCTTACCTGCCAGCTCACGAAGCCTTCCTTGTGAGATCTCCTCGCGGCGATATGCCTCCACTCCAAGCCAGGTAAGCTGACTTCTCAACTCCTGCTCTCGTTCTTCCTCCGGGATTTCGGCTTCGTCCTGTGGCTGGAGTTTTAGAAGCCTCGTGAGTGCATTTCCGGAGTCCTTCTGCTCAATAAGAGAGTTGGTCTCCGCGGGTCCCAGATGATTAAGGCTCTTTAATCGCCAGACAGCAGCCTCGTAGCTAACGCCGAAGTGCCGGGCCAGGATGGCCACGTCCTGATAGGTGATGGACTGGGAGCCCGGACGGGGGCGAATTTCCACTTCGCTCTGGCGATTCGTCGCCACGTCATAGACGATCTGTGCTTGCCGGCTGGGTCGCCCCTTATCGAGTTGTCGAAGCCGGTCTTCCACTCCGCTTGCCGGCAGGAGAAATGCCGCGGCAAAGGCGTTGGCACGCTTCTCAACAAGTTCGCTGGAATTGCTCTGTTGCGTCAGCCTCACGGCTTCGCCTCGGTCAAAGAGTGCGTGACCATATTCATGAGCAAACGAAAAGCGGCGGCGTGCCCGCACATGAGTATGGCTACCGTTGACTATAACGGCCAACCCATCATCTTTGTCACTGAGGAAGACACCGGAGATCTCGTCGGGGAGAGTGCAGGCGGCTACCCAGATCCCTTGTCCACTGAGCGTGTTGGCAATGTTGCCGATTGCCGCATTGCCGAGACCCAGACGGCGACGCTCCTCGCGTGCGACGGTCTCCCCCTGACGAATCGCTTCGGCGGGGGAGGGGATCCTGGAGGCATAGCTTGGAAGCCCCTCGTCTAACTCCCATCCGAGCACCCGGCGCAGAGTGGCGCCTTCACGAAAGAGACCTCGAACAGCCTCGATAGCGCGCGCGGCTTCATCCGAAACGCTGGCCCGCTCCAAAGCGCGCAGGAGCACCACCGAGGCATCTTCCCCCAAATTCGCTTCCAGCAAGGAGGACGGAGAAACTCGATATAGGGTCGCCAGCCGCGTCAGCTCCAGGGTGGATACCTCTCGGCCGCCGGACTCGATGTTGGTCACAGCAGTCCTGGGAAGTTTGAGGGAATCTCCTACCTCTTGCTGGCTGAGTCCGCGCCGCTCGCGGGCGGCGCGTAGATTGCTTCCAAGCTGCACCGCGTTGAGCATGACAACTCCCTTCGCTTTCGGGATCATTTTGCCTTCGAGACGTATGCTGCCGTCGGCTTGAAGATCAATCCCCCACTCCCTTTGCTCTATTATGACGAACGACGGCTGTTTTTTCCATAGATGTCCGATTTAAGTTGACCTGAAGGTGGAGACATGATATGGATATGTTATCCATTAATGTCCGTTTTGTGGAGGATGGAGGCTTTGAGACCGATGGAGCACAGTTTCAATCCGGATGGACGGTGGCGGATCGCCAACGGCGAGATCGACCGGAAACACGGCAACACCCTGGTCCGCACTCTGCGGGGTGCCTGCGGGAGAGATCTTGCCGAGGGCAGCCGAGTTGATATGAAGCTAAGCAGACTGCTCCGGGAGTGTGGCGTGGATTCCCTGAGCCAATGCCTCAAAGGGAACAGGTGATCCCATGGCTGCGAACGATGCGCTCAAAATTGATGGCTATCGGAGTGAACCGAATGTTGGCGGGGTGCCGAAATGCCCGTCAACGAGCTCGCCCGCAGCGATCATGTTCACCGGCAAAAGCCCGACGGAGGTTTCGCTATGGTTCCGCTAGAACAGGTCGAAAATGTTCCCTCTGAAAAGCATTGGGAACACATGATGCAGAATGCTCCGCCTGAAGAGGCCAAGAAGCTTTGGCAGTTGGCGCAAGAGTGCCTGTATACGACAAAGAACCAAGATCAGGACGGGTGGGGCAGGCTGATTGGCATCGCTCAAAGGATCCTGGAAGACCGAGGGATCCCGCAGTCTTGATTGTGGCTATCGAAAGGCTAGGCCAGGATTCAGCCCGGAGGACTCGCTTCAGTTCTGCGGTCTACTCAAGGACTCGGCTTGCTTCTCGCTTCCTGCGTCTGAACTGCCTTCGTGTAAGGTAAATGCCCTGGCTGGCGAGAGCATTTGCGTTGCGGCTTACAGACCGTTCCCGTCCTTGACAGCGTAAGCAGACTCGTCCCGCTGCCATATCTCCGTATAGAGCAGGCCGCATAGGAGGCTGTGCCGAGCGATGCGGTGGAAGCCTGCGGCGGAGAGTGCGGAGGCTCGATCAGGGAGGTGGGTGACGCGGAGGCCGGTGAGGACCCTGAAGGCGAGGTAGAGCAGCCGGATATAGAGAGCCGCGAGCGGGGCCAGCCACGGGTGGGAGGGGATGGCGAAGTCGGAGAGCAGCCAGAGAGCGCCGGGGCGCGTGTGGGCGGCCATACGGTTTGCCAGGCGATCCAGTTCTGGTTGGGTCAGGCAATCCAGGAAGAAGTGGGTGACGATCAGATCCGCGCAGCCTTTCCACTGGCCTTGATCGAAGAACTCCACAGCCGAGACCTGGTGGGTCTGAAGACGATCGCTGTAGAGCCGGCAGCGGTGGCGCAGCAGACCGAGCATGGCGTCACTGGAGTCAATCGCTACGGCCTGGAGCCGGGTCTGCTGGGCGAGCAGTCTGGCCAGAAAGCGGCCGTCGCCGTCGCCCAGAACCAGAGCGGTGCCGGGTTCGATCTTCAGGGCGGGTTGCAGCGCGGGCAGGTCGGCGAGGAAGTGGGTGCGGGTTCTCTGCAGAAGCGGACCCAGGGTGAGGTACTCGGCCCAGCGGTAGATGCGGGCGATGCGGTTGAAGCTGGGCGAGGAAGCGGAGGTCATGGCGCGGGCCTGGGAGGTCTTTGCTGCGCAGCGGTTTGGGCGGGGAAGCTTGTGCGGCAGACTTTAGACCATTTTCCCTGATGATGGGTGTACGGAAGCGGGCGTTCAGTGGCGTTTTCATTGAGGAAAACGCCCACAGGAGTCGTTCCCCTTGCTTACACCTTCAGGGAAAATGGTTCTAGCGCATCAAGGAAAGCAGCAGCAGAGGGGTGAGAAGCACCAGGTCAGCAGCGCCGCGCAGGTGGATCGGGGAGAGTTTCCGGCGCAAGCGGTCCAGCGTGATCAGTGCCGCAGCACTGAGGGCGCAGGCCAAGGCGGGAAGCTCCGTCGCCTGCATGCCGGGATAGCCAAAGCGGCGGCAGCCCACTGCGATCAGGGTCGAGAGAGCAAGGGTGGTCCAGGCAAAGGGCTGGAGATAGTGGAGGCCCCATTGTGTGCTCCAGTGGGGTAAAAGGCGGGTAGCGGATGGAAGCGAGCGGCGGCAAATCTCAAAATCAGGCTTTCCTGCGGAGATCGAGTCTTCGGCAGACGGGTGTTCCCAGCAGTGGAGATAGAGGCAGTTCAGGGTGCAGATGCAGGCCAGGAGTATGGCTGAAGGCAGAAGTGAGGGGCGTAGCCAGATGGCTGCATGGCCCAGCAGATGAGCGGCCTGTGGCGCGGGAACGGTACGGGCCAGCGTGGGGATGAAGATGGCGGCAGGAAAGAAGATGCCGACGGCGAGTTCTTTGGGTAGAGGGCGAAGGCGCGGCCGGTCTCTGGCGGAGGCAGGCAAGGGCCGGACATGGATCATCAGCATCCACGCCGCCAGCAGTGTGGCCAGGACGGCGTAGCGGTACAGGGAACCGGGGTCAAGAGAACAAAGAAGAGGCGTGAGCGCCAGGCTGGCGAGCAGGATGACGACCAGAAAGCCTGTTCGGTGACGGTGATGGAAGTAGTGCCGGTCCCGCATCTCCAGAAGGCCGACGCTCAGAAGGTTCGCAGGGAGACCAAGATCCAACAGGCGAGCGTCAAAGAGGCGATCGGTGGCATAGATCATCCAGACGGCGAGAAACATGGCGGCAGGCGAGGTCCAGGGAAGCTCCACGTGGGAACAGCGGGCGATGAAGAGGGTCCAAATGGAGGCGACGGTGGGCGCATCCAGAGAGAGCAGATGCCAGAGCGCCAGTGGGGAGTATCTCTTCTTGCAAACAACAGAACGGTCTTCGCGGGCGCCGGCCGGTGACAGAGAGACTAGCGTAGGCAGAGGTTGGGAGGCGGCATGGAGCGCGGCCGGAGAAGCGGGCCGGGCCTTCGCTCTGCGCACGGATGCGGCTCCGGCCCGCCACGAGTGCGCGGGAGGAGGAAGGCTCGAAGATTCGCTGGAATCGGGCGGAAACGACTGGCTGGAAGTGGGAGAAGAGTTCATCTTTGATTCAAGTCGGGCACCGTGGGAGTTCCATGGATCTGCTTGGCGGTCTGCCGATGGCGTCGGTTGCATCTTCTGCGGGTGAGGCGGCCGGCTCTGTCACCATCATGGTGCGGCGCTGGAAGTCTGGGTCTTGTCGAGGGCGGAGGCTGTTTCGGGGGCCGCCGTCTGGTCTTGCTCAGGGTTCTCCGCTGGACCAGTAGAAGCCGGAGTTGGAAGAGGACTGCTGGTCCCTTGAGTTGCCGGTCGGCTTGATTCGGCAGACCAGAGGCTGGGATCGATCTCGGCGAAGATGCTGTCGGCATCTTCGATGGCGGCCAGCCGCGCCTCCTGTTTCGGCGAGATGGCACGGTGGGAGACAAAGTGCTGCCAGGTGGATTTGAGTTCGCCAAAGGAGTCGTGATGGGTTCGAAAGCGACGTTCGGCGTAGTCCCTGGCCGCGCCCGTTGTGATGAGAAACTGCCAGTCAGAGGATTCCATCAGGAGCAGTTCGCGGCAGAGCTGCCTGGCGATGCGCAGGCCCATGCCCCCATCCTTCCATAGCGTGCCGCTGCAGAGATCGCGGAGATCCATCTCGGCGGGGTAAATCTGAGCATAGGTCCATGCGGTGCTGGAGTTCATCCAGACCGCGTTGGCTCCTTCCGTGCCCCAGGATCCTTCCCGCATTCGGATGAAGTCTTCCGGCGGAAAGCGGTCGAGATAGTTGGAGCCGGAGATGAGCTGAATGTCAATTGGGTCGTCGTGCAGGACGCGGGCGGTGGCTTCCAGCCAACGCGGACCCTCGAACCACCAGTGGCCGAAGAGCTCCGCGTCGAAGGGCGAGCAGAGGATGGGAGGGGTGCGGCCGTTGCAGGCAGGACGTAGGGCCTCCCGGACCATTTGGACGAAGTGGCCGGCATGGGACTGGATCCTCTCCGCCGCCAGCGCGGGATTGTAGGGCTGTTTTTCGGCAATATCCACGCCGGCGCCGGTCACAGACCAGTAGCGATGGCCGCCCGGCCAGCGCTTCTTGTGGAAGTCGAGATAATGGCTGTCGGCAGGGTATCCGACGTCGCCGGACCAGACCTGAATGCCGGAGCCGGGATCGCGAGGGAAGGCGCTGACGGGGCGCTCACGGCGTTCCGAGACGTAGGGTCCATCGACGAAGTAGGGCTGGTAAAGGCGTCGGCCGCCCCCGTTGGGCAGCGGTTGCTTGCTGTGGCGGGCAACCCGGCCATTAAGCAGGTAGTACGGAGAGTGGGTGCGGGCAGACTCTTCTACCAGATGGGCGTCAACGAAAAAGAAGTCGAGGTTGGACTCGCCTAGAGCCTGCTCGATGCCGATGCGCTCAAAGTCAGGGGCGAACGGGGATCCGTTGTTCTCCAGGATCGGATAGGACCACAGGCCGGAGGGGCGGTAGCCGCACTCCGGCGCCCAGATTCCGCGCGGACGTTTGCTCAGATGGC
>JAKART010000070.1 GCA_021819255.1 Acidobacteriota bacterium | reverse complement strand
GCCCACGCAGAAGACAATCTCGTACTCCGGATAATCCTGCCGGCAAAAACTGGCGAAGTTCTCGTAGGCCTCAGGATCGAGCCCGCGCACCGGTTTTAGAACGCTGAGCGGGGGCAGAAACTCCGTCTCGAGCCGCTTTGCGCTCAGAAAGAACCGCGAACTGCTGAAGATTGCGATCCCGTAGTAGACAAACGGTACAGCGGCAATCAGGAGAAACACGAATCGCATGGTGGAAATGACGGGCAAAGCCGCTCTGTGGGTTTGAGAACTCCTTCACTGTACCATACCCGGCAAGCATCCCCGGCCGGAGCATGCCCAACCACCAGCGGCATGAAGAGCCCCGCACCAGCCAGGCAGTTTTGGCCCGTTGCCGTGGGCCACTTCAAGCTTGGATGCCTGCTGATCTCCAGCCGTTCCAGAGAAAAGGTGAGAGGCTGCACGGGCCAGACTCCCCGCCCGCGCTTCACGATGCGATCGCCGGGAGGGGGCGGTTGTCTCCACCGGCATCGGTGGAAGGAAGAACTCCGTTTCCAAGCCTTGAGTTCCAAGCCTTGAGTTCCAGGCCTTGAGTTCCAGGCCTTGAGTTCCAGGCCTTGAGTTCCAAGCCTTGAGCGGTGCGGAGCCCATTGGCGAAGAGACGGCGGCAGACCGCCTCCACTCCCGCTCCGTCCGGCCACAGAAAGAGGCTGGCTCCCGCTCAAAAACCCGATCCAGATTCTTGCCTTTGACCGGCGCAACATTCCAGTCGCGGCCGTCCACAAATCGCCAAGCCCCAGCCGAACTCCGCGATCAGCTCTTTCCCAGCACCACCAGCGTCACCCCGACGGCCACCAGCAAAACGCCCACCCAGCGCCAAAGGGTCACCCGCTCATGCAGAAAGATCTTGGCGCCGAACGCTCCGGCAATATAGCTCAAGGCCGTCACCGGAACCACAAAGCTGACGTTATAGAGGGAAAGCGCGCCCAGCAGAGCGAAGAAGGCCGTTGCCATCATGCTCACGCCCGCCCACATCCAAGGCTGGCCCAATGCCCGCAGCACCACTCGCGCAATCTGCGCTGGGCGGAAGCTGGTCGCCTCTCCGACGCTCTTCATGGCACGCGAAACACAGAGCTCCCCTCCGGTTCCCGCCATGACGATGACAGCAAAAAGTAGCAGGTGAGCCAATTTATTCCCTCTCCGCTGTTTCCCATTCATGGGTTTTGGGAACCGTGTAGGTCACCACGAAGACTCCCACGCAGATAATCGCGATTCCCGCCCAGCGCAACGCTGAAACATGCTCACCCAGCATCGTATAACCCAGCAGCGCCACCACCCCGTAGGCCAGCGCCGTGGCCGGCCGCACAAAGCTGTAATCGGCCCAGGAGAGCACGAGCATGTCCGCGATAAAAAAGACCATCAGCGACCCGATTCCCATCCAGATCGATGGCGTCGCGATGATCTTCGACAGACTCGATATCAGGCGCGAAGCCGGCCAGACGCCGACTGTCCCGATTTGCTTCATCCCTTTGCCCAGAAACGTGTTTCCCAAAGGGCCGCAGATCACCATGACCACAACCATCAAAAAGGTCTTGGGCTGGAGAACAGGGTGAGGCTGGTATGCTCCGGGCGGCGCTTCCACGTCGTCTTTCCACTCTTTCCGCACTCCGTCATTGTAAATGGAGTGTATCTCTCGGACGGCGATCCGCCCTCGAAGCAGTCCGGCCTCAGTTCTCGCCTTTGCCCGGGCCGCTCGCCACAGGTTCATCCAAAAGCATTCGCACCGCCTTCTGGTAGCCGATCGTGGATGGCACTGCATGAAAATCGGTTGATATCTGGCTAGTGGAAAAGTCCACGCTCTTCACCATCAGAATTTTGCCCTTCAACCGCAGACGCAGCAGGGACGACTCCCAATGGTGCGCATCCTGCCCACCCACATCTTCATTCTCTTCCAGCATGCTTCCGCCACGATATAGCCTGCCCAGCACGCCCCAGCCGAAGTTCACATCCTTGATCAGATGTGCATCGATCTTCACAATTCTTTGCTGCCTTTGATCGATCCACGCCTCACCCACCATGCCGTGAAACACCTCGCCTTCACGATCCTTCGGCTCGAACTTCGGATTCGGCCTGAAATGCAGCCGGTAGCACGGGCCATTGGGACCGTTGATCATCCCCTCACTGGTATAGAGGAACGCATCCGGCAGCATGTGGACCATTTCGTCCTCTCGGCCTTCATTCTCCTTTTCCCGCTGGTATCGCCGAAGCTGAATCTCAGGATTCGCCAGCAGATTCTTGAGCCGTGCTGTCTCGGCCGCATTCGCCGCTCGACTCAAGGGACGGCCGTCTTTCTCCACCAGCCGGGAGATTGTCCCCTCGCGAGTCTCGATCACCAGCTTGACATCGCTCCCCTTTGCATCCTGCTCCGCGATTCTGTAACGAAAAAAATGCGGTGGGCCGCTGGAATGCACCTCATTCCAGGAAGCATTGCGGACCACGCTTTCCACTTCCGGCGAAGTCTGCCCCGCCTGCGCCCATGCTGTGGACCTGCCGGCCATCACCATGAACACACCCAGCACGCACGCTCTTTCGTTGCGCCTCACCCGCCGCAGCCAATTCCATATCCTCACCCGGCGGCTCCTCGCTGACCGGTCGCAAAGATCTGTTTGCATCTTCGACTTGGCTCTGCATGCCCGTTTCCGCAACATATCAACCTCCGGATTTCCGCTGCGGCCTCTCAACCCCGGCCGACCAGCTATCCAGGCACGGTTATGGATCCAACCGTGGCCGGCGGCTGCCTTTGGAAATGGGGGAGATTCACCCAGAGAACCCAACGCTTCACGTCCCACAGAAAGGCCGCCGTCCCAAAGCAGGACCTCACTGGCCGCGAACCAGCCCGGTTCCTCGCCAGCTATTGCCATTGTGACGCTCGATGATTACCCCTTGCAGATCCGCAGTCGAAAACCAATCCACCACCTCTTCCCGGCTGTGGTAGAAAGCCGTGGGCGCAACAAGCTGGTCGAAGACGTTCCAGAAATTCTCCGCAAACGTGTATCCGGAGATCGAGCAGAGGTACTCGGAATAAGGCAGCAGACGCTTCAGGCCCGGTCGGGTCTTCGCCGGAGCATAAAGCAGTTTCAGCGCCGCAAACAGAACCACCGCCAGTGGAAAACACAGGCTGCGGGTGATCCATCGCGGGAGGCGAGAGGTGACGTTCTTGCGCAGAGGATCCACGAACAGCTCAATCCAGCGGTTCCCTTCCTTGCCATAGACCCAGGCGGAGATACGCCCCCCCGGCTGCACATGCCGGGTCAAGGCAAGGAATCCTTGCTTGGGAACCGGAAGATGATGAAGGACACCCACACTGTAAATCAGCGTGAAGGGGTTGCGGAACGGAAGCTCCAGCAGGTCAGCCTGCACCACATGAACATTCTCAAGTTCGCGCGTATTCTTGAAGGCTGCTTCCACGGCATCGGAAAGATCCACACCCACAACCGTGCCGGCGCCGAACTGCGACGCGAGATAGATATGCCTTCCCTTCCCGCAACCTCCATCCAAAACCACCT
Source organism: Acidobacteriota bacterium (assembly GCA_021819255.1). GTDB lineage: Bacteria > Acidobacteriota > Terriglobia > Terriglobales > Acidobacteriaceae > Granulicella. The sequence goes on along the minus strand of JAKART010000070.1, from coordinate 5,238 downwards.
GATCTCGAAAATCTTCTGCCTTCAGCGGCGCAATCCAGGCCAGAAACTCCTTTCTGTCCGCCTCGGTAAGGGCCGAGTAGTGCGTCCATTCATAGCCAAAAGCCGACGCGGTGGCGCGCTTTTCCGCGCTCAGGCTCGCCCCGACAAAACGCGGAACTCCGCGCACCACCGGATACCGTTCCGCACACCCGCCGCAGGTCAACAAGCCTTCCATAATCTCGAAGCCCTCCGCCGCCTCGCTCTCCAGGCGGAGTTCCTGATGGCAATGGGGACAGACCAGTAACGACAAGAGAGATGTCTTCAAAGTGATCTCCGAATATCCTAGGTGTTGGCGGTTCTTTCATCGTGGTGGATGAAGTTTGCGGCCCGTTGACTGCCCGTTCTCCCACGAACGACAGGTTGACGGCGTTGCAGCGTCAGCAGAACCCAGAAGCAGGCCAGCCCCGCAATCAGGTGCTTCAGCGTGTGGCCGCTCACTGTTCCATGCAAATCCCGGTAAATCGGAAAATCGTCATCCTCAAGCAACTTGGCCAGCACGTAAAAGAGAAATGCGATGGCAAGGAACCGAAAGCCCGTGTAGCGGGGTGGGAACAGAGCGATCAGGAGCGTCAAGACCACCGGCGAAAAGAACTGAAGAAAAAGATAGTACTTGTAATCTCCATGGCCGCTGGCGTTGCCGAAGTACCAGTAGAAAACCGTGCAGGTTCCGGCCAGCAGCAATGGCGCAAGCGCCGCGTATCCGGCGCGCACATTCACTCGCTCCATGTACGTTGCAACCACCAGGGCGACAAACGCACAGGTCATCGGAACAAGATCCCAAGGGAGCCGTTGATTGCACGGCGACAGGTGATACCAGAACGAACCAAAGCCAGTGAACATCACCCCGGTGAAGAAAACCAGGTAGGGGATCCTCTCTCTGCGATCAAGAAACCCGGCGCGGCCGGCGCGGCCCATCAGCCACAGCAGTCCCCATAAGCCCACAAAGAAAAACGGAAGGTTAGAGAGCACGTCGAGAGCGTTTGGGATTCCCCACATCGTCCGCGTGTCGGCGAATACGTGATAACTGGGCCCTATGGGCATACTCGGCGCCAAACCCAGAGCCGTGATGGCCACCACGCAAACGCTCGCAATCCATATCAGACGGCTTCGGCGTCGCCAGTGACGCGGCCCCCGGATTTTGAAGTTGCCCTCTTCACTCACCCCAGAGACCGCCTCCTGCATGGATCTCCTTTCTGAGGCTATTGCCGACGTGCTCGATCCCCGTCATGGATGACCCTTCGCTCAGCACAACCACGGACCCTTTTTGCACCTGAAAACTGGAGAGGCCCCCAACCTGACTGCGGACAGGAGAATCCTGCTCCGGGAGCGAAGTCGAGAAACCTAGCGCCTCAAACTCTCTTCCGGAGAGCGATAGCGAACAATGCGGTCAATCGCATAAGGAGTATTCTGCGATTGGGTAAAGAAGTGGCGTACCTGCAACTCACCCAGCAGCCCCACCCCGATCAACTGAATCCCGGCCAGAATCAACACCGCCGCCACAGTGAACAACGGTGCATGCTCGTCCATCACATTGGTTCCAGACAGTAGTTTGTGCAGTAGCAGCCACATGGCCATACCCCCGCCGGAAAGCACCCCGAGCGCTCCCAACGAGCCAAAGAAGTGCAGCGGCCGCGTCATGTACTTCAACAGAAATCGAACTGTCAGCAGGTCAAAGAACACCCGGAAGGTGCGCGAGATCCCATAGTGGCTCTTCCCATACTCCCGCGCCGGATTGGAGATTGCGACCTCGCAGATGCTGGCTCCGAACCAGCTTGCCAGCGCCGGAATAAACCGGTGCATCTCTCCATACAAGGGGATGCTGTGAATCACGTCTCTACGATAAGCCTTGAAGGTGGTGCCGAAGTCGTGAATGTCCACGCCGGAGAGCCGCGCCATCATCCAGTTGGCGATCCGGGAAGGGAATCTGCGCAACATCATGTTGTCGGCCCGTTGCGCGCGCCACCCGCTCACCACATCATAGCCCTCTTCGAGCTTGGCCAGAAACATCGGAATCTCGGCCGGATCATGCTGCAGATCCCCATCCATGGCCAGGATGTACTCTCCTGAAGAGTGATCAAACCCGGCTGCCAGCGCCGAGGTCTGGCCAAAGTTCCGCCGCAGTTTGATCAGCAGCACTCTCGAGTCGACCGCCGCAATCTCTTCCAGAAGACGGTAGGTGCGGTCGCGCGATCCATCATCGACAAAGACGATCTCGAAGCTGGAACCTACCTGCTCCATGACCCCCTTGACGCGGTCATAGAGCTTGGTAACGTTCTCTTCTTCATTGTGGAATGGAACGACGACAGAGTACTTTGGCACAACTTTGATTTTACCTCTATCTACGGGACCGACCGGATGGATTTCGCCTCTTCCCTGCGAGTTACCCGCCCGCGATACACTAAGACAGGTGTTCTGGGACAGGTGTTCTCGCCGATCCGCACGATCCGCTGAGCAACCTCCCTCCAGTTGGCCCGGTAGCTCAGTTGCATAGAGCAGCGCACTCCTAACGCGAAGGTCGCAGGTTGGACTCCTGCCCGGGCCACCACAAACATAAGAAAATGAATTAGTTGCAAGGTAGCGGACTAGATGTTCAGTCCCGGCATTTGATGGATCGGGTTGAGGGTAAATTCATCTGGGGTTTTCGTCCAGAGCTTACAGAGGTATTCATAGGGCGTGAGCCCTTTGAGGGTCTTGAGTCTTCGGGCGAAGTTGTAGGCTCGGAGGAAGTCGGTCAAGTGCGCTTTGAGTTGGTTATGGGTGTCGTAGAAGTATCGCTTGACCGTAGCGTCTTTGATGGTTCGGTTCATTCGCTCGACCTGCCCGTTGGTCCAGGGGTGGTTGGGCTTGGTGAGCCGGTGTTCGATGCCCAGAAGGTGGCATAGCCGGTCGAAGGGGTGTCCCCGGAAACGTGCGGTTGGCCCCTGGCGGTTCTTCGGCAGATCAGCGAACTGGATCCCGTTGCCGGTGAGCACGGTGTGGATGCGGTACGGAACGGCTTCCACGAGCGCTGCGAGCAAGGCGGCAGCGGCCCGCATATCTGCTCTTTCGACGAGTTCGACCACGGCGAACTTCGACGTGCGGTCAATAGCCACGAACAGGTAGAGCTTGCCTTCGGCAGTCCTCACCTCAGCAAGGTCGATGTGGAAGAAGCCGATCGGACAGGTGTCGAACTTCTTCCTGCGGGGAGTGTCACCCTCGACCTCGGGTCGGCGGCTGATGCCATGGCGTTCCAAACAACGATGAAGCGATGAACGGGTGATCTGCGGGATCGTGGCCTGCAAGGCCTATAGGTACTCGTCGAGTGGCAACAGCGTATGCTTGCGAAACGCGACGATGATGGCTTCTTGCTCCATCGTCAGAACAGTCGACCTCGGAACCGTAGGACCCGTCCGGTGGTCTACTGTGGAGTTGCGCTTCTTCCACTTGGCCACTGTCTTCGGGTTGATGCCATGACGCCGGGCCAACGCCCTCATACTCTCTTGACTATGTTGTATCGCTCGACGGACCGCCTCTGTCGTTGTGGCGCTCCGGTGTAGAACCTGTCCCATAGTGCCTCCTTTTCGCGTTCAGAAAAGTATGCACCATCAAATGCCGGGACTGAACATCTAGCCTTGTTGCCATATGTGGATAGCATTGTTTGCCGTAAAGGACATATAGAGAAGAAGGATAAAAGGGGGAGGATCGATCCTGATATTGAAGGTGTCAGTTATTTTGATGCTCCGCGCCGTTTCTTCTTTTCCCGTAGTTCCATGAGCAGGCGCGTGCATTCCGCGCACTTGAAAATATGCAGATCGTTTAGAGCGGCTAGCGTTACATTGCCGGGATTGTCGATCAAACCCTTTTAATACGGCTGGATCTGAATATCCCTTGCGCTCCGGATTGGGGTAATGAGCGAGAACGTGCTCCTGCAATTTCTCAAACAAAAGCGTTTCGTTCTCGTCGTCCATCGGTGCAAATGATGATAACGTACGCTATTTTTCGCACATATGATTTGCCATCGAGGCTGGGAGGTTGGTACAAGCAGGGGGAGCAAGACCTCCGAGGCAGGCGAAGATGGAGCGAAGAATGGACGAAGCAGGAAGCACGGCGCACGAGGTACGGTCGATAGCGGGGCCGGTGGTGCAGATCGACGAAGGGCGCATCCAGGCGCATTTGGACGAGGTTGTGCGATCCACCGTCGAGGAGACGTTGAACGCGCTGCGGCTGGCGAAGGCGGCGGAGATTGTCGAGAGCGGCGTTGATGAGACGCTGAGTTATTACAGTTTTCCGTCGGAGCACTGGCGCTCGATTCTCACCAACAACCCGCTGGAACGTCTGAACCGCAAGATCCGCCAACGAACGCGTGTGGTGGGCGCGTCCCCGATGGCCGACCGGCGCTCATGCTGGTGGCCGCGCGCCTGCGGCGCGTCGCTGCTACTCGGTGGGGAACCAAACGCTACTTGCAGATGAACCGGCTGGCCGAAGTCAGGGCCATCGCCTGACCACCTTGTTTGCCACAGGCCCCCATGGGGGCCTGTGGCAAACAACCTCAACCCAACAACCTTCCTACTTCACAACAAAGATCGAATGTGCGAAAGAAACTGGACACTACCACCGCCGCGGCTCGGTCCAAGGCGCCGGCTGGGAGTATGTGCATGTGGCCATCGACGACCACTCGCGCATCGCCTTCTCGGCCATCGATCCAGACGAAAGAGGGCGTCGGTACTGGCCTTCCTGCATGCTGCGCTGGCGTACTACGCCCGGCTTGGCATCACCTTCAAGGCCATCCTGACCGACAACGGACCGGCCTACCGTTCCCGATCCATGGCTGCCGCCTGCAAGCGCCTTGCACTCAAGCACCGCTTCCCCCGTCCCTACACCCCGCGCACCAGCGGCAAGGCCGAACGCTTCATCCAGACCGCGCTCCGAGAATGGGCCTACGCACGGTCCTACCCAAACTCCAACCAACGCAGCCAGGAGCTTCGCCCCTGGCTGCATCCGTACAACTGGCGCCGGCCCCATGCTAGTCTTGGCCTGTCGCCACCCATCCGACGTTCAGGAATCGATGACAACAACCTGTTGACACTCCACAGCTAAACAATTACTTTCACGGGAGTAATATCAATACCAAAAGCAAACAGTTCCGATAAATGGAGGTCGGGTGGAACAATGAACTATTGGCTTACGACTCATTGGCCGCGCTCGCAAAATACTCCGAAT
>JAKART010000069.1 GCA_021819255.1 Acidobacteriota bacterium | reverse complement strand
CGGAGTTTCCGCGGGGGTCGCCGCGGAACAATCCGGAGCAGGCACCGAGCGCGAGCAAGCATTTCTCGCAGATTGCGCCGTCCGTGGGTGCACAGTTCCGCCTGCTGAACTGGTTCACGATGCACGGCAACTATGCGGTGACGTATGAGAACCCAACGGACTCGGCTTTTGGCGCAAACCTGCCGACAAAGGGCGTGAATATCAGCTTGCTCCAGGCGGTGAAGAGCGATAACCGCGAGTTCGGATTTCTGGTGACCAAGTGTCCATTTGCGTTTTTGGGAACCTGTTCTCTGGATGCGACGTACTTTCACGACAAGCTGAGCCATGTGAACGTCGTGACGCAGGTGGCGCAGCAGAGCACACCGTCCACGATCGCACTGGCATCGAGCGTGTACAACGGCGTTTCATTCAACTTTGACGAGTCGCCGGGACGGCATCTGCAGGTGCATGGCAATGGCATTATTCAGCACGATTACTTTCTCTCGTATATTCCCAGCGGCTCGGCCGTGAACTACGGGAGCTACCCGATCTCGAACTCTCCGCGCTACAGCTCCAACCTGGGGCTGACATCGGCGTGGGAGTCTGGCGGCAAGATGATGGAGCTTACGCCCGGGCTGTGGTGGCAGTATGTTGGGCAGCGGTATCTGTTCAGCAACCTGATTGCCGCGCCGACGGAGCAGTCTGTACCGGGGTATGGGGTGGTCAACTTCAATATGGACGGAAGGGTGGGCAGCGTGGGGCAGATCTTCCACATGCGGAGCGGACGCGGGATTCCGCTGCGGTTTTCGCTGGGTGTGGAGAACCTGCTGAATCGAAAGTACAATCCGACGGCGTACATCACGAGCGGCGGATACTTTGGCACCAGCTTTGGCGGGTATACGCTGGTGGACCCGGGCGCACCGCGCGAGTACATCGTCTCAATCAACATCGGTGGGAAGCAAGGCTGAAAGAAAGGGCTGAACGATGGGCCGGGGATGAAGCCAGTTGGCTTCATCCCCGTTTTTTTTCCGCCCTGTGCCGTCCCAATCCCAATGGTGGGCTATCAGTTTCTGTTTAGGCGTATCCTGCTACCGCAGCCTTGACAGTACCGCGGCGAAGAGTGAATCGGGCCAGTTGAGAGCAGGCTGCAGCGTCTAGACCATTTTCCCTGATGATGGGTGGACGGAAGCGGGCGTTCAGTGGCGTTTTCATTGAGGAAAGCGCCCACAGGAGTCGCTCCCCTTGCTTACACCTTCAGGGAAAATGGTCTATCGTCGCGCCGGCAAGCACGGCGGCGCTCGTCCAAGAAGTCTCCGATGCTCGCGGGCCGGCAACTCAGAAGAGGAGAAAATTCACCATGACAGTTCAAGCTACAAAGTATGAATCGATGGAAACGGACAAGTTCCTGCAACTGCACTTGGCGTTCGCCCCGTCACGCATCCTGATGGCGGCGCTGCAGCTCAGGGTGTTCTCCCACATTGCCGCCGGGAACAACTCCGCAGCGGCCATCGCTCGTGCCGCCGGAGCCTCGGAGCGCGGCATGCGCATGTTGCTGGATGCGCTCGTGCCACTCGATCTGCTCGGCAAAGCACACGGAGTCTATTCTCTTCCGCCCGCTTCCCAGCAGTATCTGGTTCACGAGAGTCCGGATTACCTGGGCTACATGATCGAAAACGAGGCGCTATGGGCTGCCTGGAGCGATCTGACCGAATGCGTCCGCACCGGCAGGCCCTCAGCGGCGGTCAACCGGCGGGAGACAGCCGAGGAGTTCTTTCCCGTCCTGGTGCGGGGGCTGCACATCACTCATCGCGAGCCGGCGCGCCGCCTGGCGCGGGCACTTGAGTCAGGCGACTCCGGCCGCCGCCTCCAAGTGCTCGATGTGGCCTGCGGCTCCGGCGTGTGGGGTATCGCCATGGCGGAAGCCAACCCCCACGCTCACGTCACAGCGCTGGACTTCCCCAAAGTGCTGGATCTGACCCGGGAGTTCACGCTTCAGCACGGCGTGGAGAGCCAGTTTGATTTTCTCTCCGGCGACCTGAGGGAGACGGATCTGGGAGAGCGCCGGTTTGATCTGGCGCTGCTCGGCAACATCGTTCACTCGGAGGGCGAGCGCTCCTCGCGCGACCTCTTCGCCCGGCTGCATCGGGCGCTGCGTCCCGGCGGCCGCGTCGCCATCCTGGACATGGTCCCCACCGATGACCGCACCGGGCCCATGTTTCCGCTGATGTTCGCCCTGAACATGCTGGTCAACACCGACGAAGGAGACACCTATACCCTCGCCGAGTACTCCCAGTGGTTGCGCGAAGCCGGTTTTGCCCGAATCGAACCTGTCGATCTCGGCCTGCACTCGCCGGCCGTTGTCGCCACCAGGGAGTAACGGCCAGCTCAGCGGCCACCGGCGGAGAAGCTTGCCGGAACCCCGGATAGAAGGGCGTTGCGGTGCCTGCCGGCCAGACCATTTTCCCTGAAGGTGTAAGCAAGGGGAACGACTGCTGTGGGCGTTTTCCTCAATGAAAACGCCACTGAACGCCCGCTTCCGTACACCCATCATCAGGGAAAATGGTCCAGTGCGGACGGCAGGCGTCTCCGGCTCGAACAAGAGCGCTCCGCTCGCGGAACAGATCGCGGCGCCCCTGCGGAGCGGACGCCGCGGTCATGGCGGATCTTTGCGCTTCCCTGCCCGGCCGGTCTACCAACGGCAGGCTGGGGACTTACCTGGCGAAGATCCCGGCCAGGGACTCGCGCACACTCCAGGCCGTCAGTAGCCAGAGGATCACTACCACGGTGGCCAGCGGGAGCCCGCTGGGAGCCATGAAGGAGTGAAAGAGCACAATGTTGACGATCACCGGCCCCAGCAGCACCAGCGCCAGAGGGACGTAGCGCCCCACCAGCAGCAGAATCCCGCCCAGCAACTGCAAAAGGAAGATCACCACCAGCATGTGGGAGACAAACAACGCGCCCATGAACTGCCCGGCTACGCCGGACGGCGGAGGCATGGGAATGAAGTGCAGGAACCCGTTGGCTCCAAAGACCAGAAAGATCAGGCCCAAGAGATACCGCGCAATCAAAGAGGCAACTTTCATACTTCATCTCCTTTCAACAGCAAATTTCCCTGGCCCGCTTCCGTCAGGAAGTTTGCCCCTTCCGGACCACTCCTGTCCAGAGGCCTTTTCGTCAGAGGTTCAAGCCCGAGCCTCGGCCAAAGCAGCAACGGCCTTCTCGTGGGGCAGGAGAAACTCTGTCCGGTCCGCTCCGTAGTTCAGCGCCGAAGCGCCGCCGGCAGTATGGAAGGCCACATCCGTTATGCCGATGAACCCAAACAACGTCTTCAGATAAGGCTCAATAAAGTTCAGAAACTCCAACCCCGATCCGGGACCATACTTGCCGCCCGTGGCCACCAGAAGCGTTGCCTTCTTGCCTTCGAGCAGCCCCTTCGGCGACCCGTCCACATAGGCGAAGGTCTTGCCCACCCGCACCACCTGGTCGATCCAGAGCTTGAGAACGCTGGGAATATTGAAGTTGTGCATCGAGACCCCGATGGCCAGCTCATCGGCCGCGTCCATCTCCGCAAGCAGCTCATCGGACTTGGCCAGCAGCGCCCTCTGCTCCGGGGTGCGCGTACCCTCCGGCGTGTAGGCGGCCGCGACCCAATCGGCGGTGATCGCCGTCAAACCGCTCCGGGTCAGATCGCGGGTGATCACCCTCCCCCCAGGGTGGGACGTCTTCCAGCTCTCCACATAGGTGCGGGACAAATGGCGCGAGACCGAAGAGGCTCCCATCGGACTCGAATCGATGTGTAGCAGTGTAGCCATGGTGAATCTCCTTTACAACAGTTGATGTCTAAACAACAGATGTCGATTCAAGAAATACACGACATTTGTCGCTTAGTCAACAGATAGTGTTAAATGGGTGGGAGAAACCTGCCGACCATGGCGCTGCCGTCAGCCATCTCCGAAGCTTTCCCGTCTCCATCCGAGCCCCGCGTGGCCTCGCCGGAGGGCGGTGAGAGCCAGGACCCCCGGGTGCGCCGGACGCGCCGGATCCTCCAGCAGACCCTCGCTGAGCTTCTCCGCACCCGCGAGTTTGAGACCCTCTCCGTGCAGGAGATCACCGACGCCGCCGGGGTAAACCGCGCCACCTTCTACGCTCATTATCCAGATAAATTCGCTCTGCTCGAGTGTATGGTTGCGGGCCGCTTTCACGCTCTGCTGCAAGGCCGCGGGGTGGTCTTTGATGGCTCCTGCAGCATGGCCCTGCAGGGGATTGTTCTGGGAGTCTGCGACTTCCTGACCCAGTCGCTGCGCCAGGGCGCTGGCGATCCGTGCCCCGAGGCCAACCCATTGCCCCCGCACATGGAGTCCGCCATCATCGCCGTCGTCCGCGGCATGCTGCTGGAGGGCATTCGCAAGCACCCTCCCGAGGGCGCGCACTCCCCGGAACTCCTGGCCTCGACGGCGAGCTGGGCGATCTATGGCGGGGCCCGCGAGTGGCTCCAGACCCCGAACCATCTCTCCTCGGAAGAGTTCGCCCCGGCCATTCAGCGGCTGGTAGCCCCCATTCTGCATCCAGAAGGCTAGACCATTTTCCCTGAAGGTGTAAGCAAGGGGAACGACTCCTGTGGGCGTTTTCCTCAATGAAAACGCCACGGAACGCCCGCTTCCGTACACCCATCATCAGGGAAAATGGTCTAGGGGATCTGTTTCTGGACCAGTCCTTGCCGCGCGATGGGTTGCGAAAGATCGAGCACAAGGAAGAGAGCCTCCAACCTCTGTACGCGGACCTGGAACGCCATTTGAGCGAGCGCAGCAAGCGGCTGCAGCAGAGGTCCGCGGAGGATTCCGCCCGCGCAGCGGAAGACGCAGTGGCCGCACACCCGGAGCCGCTGAACCCTCCCTTATGGGACCGGCGAAGCCGAGCTGACTGCATGGGCCTGACCCCTGGCTCCGGCGTCCTGATCGCCGCCGAACGCCGGCGCGAAGCAGTTCCCCGCCTTTTGCGAAGGATCGTCTCAGTTGCTGGAGACCAAACTCAGGGGCTGGAGCCAGACACGCTCCCCATGAGCGCCTGATTCGCAGCTCGGCAGGAGAGGCTCTCACCCTGGCTGCCGGGCTTGCTGCAAATACTCCACATAGCCCAGCAAAGCTCCCCAGTGATAGAAACGGTCGCTGTTCCTGACGTCGTCGCCCTCGCCCAGAATGGCGTTGTAGTTTTCATGCACGTGGCGATGCTGACTCCACTCGCGCAGAAACAGGGCATAGGACTTGGACGCCAGCGCGGCTTGTGCATTTGGCAGGTTGTAGTTGCACAGGCCAAGGTACACCAGGTAGTTCATCGGTCCCCATATTCTTCCCCGCCAGTAGTTCTGGTCGCCAAAGGCAGGATCGTCTCTGGCGATTGAGGGCAACACCCACTCTCCCCAGAACTCCGCCGGGTTCATCAGGTGCCGGTCCACCATCTGGCGCGCCTGTTCCGGGGTCGCAGCATGCGCCAGCAGCGGATAGAAGTTCGTCGGGGAGAGCCGGTGGCTGAACTTGCCGGTGTGCAGATCCTTGTTCAGAAAGATGCCCTCTTGTGGAACCCACAGCGTCTGCAAGCTGGCGCGGTACTGGGAGCTGCGCGCGCGCAGCTCGGCGGCTGCGGAGCTTTGATGCAGCAGATCCGCCATCCTGGCCAAAGCATCGCAGTCGGCGATAGAGAGACTCATCAGGCCTACGTCCGCAAACTCCAGTACATGCTTGTTGGGGTCATACACGGCATGGTCGTACATGGGGCTGTTGTCCAGGCCTGACTCCAGGATTGCGCCGGCACGAGTGCCCCGAAAGCCTCTCTCAAGACTGCCGGGCGGATTCTCGCCGTCACTGCCCCAGGCCAGATATCCATCGATAGCCCGATGCTGGGACCACCACCGGTTCCACCGCAGCAGGGCGGGAAAGGCATCCCGGAGCAGCCATCGATCATGGTACTTCTCATACAGGCCAAGGACGGTGATGGAACCTACCGGCGGCTCGGAGCGATCAAAGCTCTTCCAGTTGCCGGCCCGCGCGTAGTTTGGTACGAACCCTTCCGATGTGCTGCTGCGCAGCGTCTCGATCGCGTCCGCATAAGCCAGGTCACGGTCTCCCACGGAGGCCATGGTGGCGGCAAAGAAGGTATCCCAGTCGAAGAGCACGTATCCGCCCCATTGCACACTCCAGATACGGCTCACCGGGGATACTACTCTTGCTTGCTCCGGCTCAAAAACGGTATCCCAGCCGAGTGTCGTCTCAATGGCGTCCACGATCGGCCGGGCGTTCGAATTGGCCCCCAGAGAGGCTTCGAACGCCGCATGTTCACGAGCGAGGATTGCCCTGACCTCCTCGAGGCTGCGGCGATGTCCTGTACTGATGGCCACCGGCGCGGTGAGGTCTGCCGCGTAGTAAGGGCCGCCCACGTCCGGGCGCGGAAGCTGCCTGGAGTCTGCCTTGGCGCAGGTGCAAAACACCCGAATGATTCCTGAAGGCGTCTGTGCTTCGATCGCGTCATTGCCCCAGCCCACCATGCCGGGGCGGTTCCAGAGCATGTCCACGGAGAAGAAGGCGGTGGGCGCAAGACCCTGAGCTGAGTTCGGCAGCGGCGTGACCAGCATGACCAGATCAGCGCCGTCGTGGGCCGTTTGCACGCTCCACGCGTCCGACTTCCATGACACCCGGATATCGGTGTAACTGCCGTCCCAGGCGTGCGGGCCGGGCCGCACCTGCTCCGCTCCCGGCGTCAGCCGGCCGATCAGCGTCTCGCGCAGAAAGGCGTTGCCGGACGAGGTTGTGTTGTGCTCGATACCCAGATGAATCGCCACGGCGGCAGGAAGCAGCACCTGCGTGGTCACGCTATGGGTATCCCAGGTGTTCCACCCGCGAGCCAGCCGGTGTTGCACAGCCTTGTATTGAGGCGAAAGGGCAGGCAGGGCGGCAGCCGCCGTGACGCTGGGGAGCGATTGCGCGCCGGCGAAGGCCGGAGCAAGCCCATAAGCCATCAGGCCGACCGTCAGACAGAAGCGGAACCTTGCCAAGCTCAACCAGCCGTCAACTCCCATAAGTCACCTCTCGATCCAGGCCCTTGCTGCAGCGCCTGATCCCCTGCGCCGGGTAACGCTCAGGCCGGGCAGCGCTCAGGCCGGCTGCAAACCGCCAGTCCCACGCGAGTCAGTTTTGTGCGCTGGATTGTCACCGTGCAGCCAAAGAATTGAATCCTCTTCCAACTCCTCGCCGCTGGTCGCGCCGTTTTCATGGAACAGGACAACGCCGTCGTCTGCTCCAGCATAGACCTATACCATCTTGACCGCTCGCCACTGCGATGCGCTCTGAGTGGCGGATCCAATGGCGAGGATCGAGCCTGCCCGAACCAACGGCGGGATGATGTCGATGGGGGCCACGACATCGATGGTCTGTCCGCCCTTGAAGCGCTGGTTGGTCCAGTAGTTGCGCCAATCGCATCCGGCTGGGAGACAGGCTCGCCGGTGGTTGGCTCCCGGGACGCTGACAGGTGCCACCAGAAGGGCCGGCACATACATATATTCGTCGCCGAGGTTCGCTACTCTGGGATCGTTCAGGAAGTCCATGAACAGAGCGCGCAGGAACGGCGCACCGCTCTGGTAGCTCCCGTAAGCCAGCGAGTCGGCATAAGGCAGCATGGCATAGCGCAGCCGGAGGTGCCTGGCAAGGATGGGCTCTGCTTGTTTTCCATAGGCCCATACCTCGTTATGCATGCGCTCGCCGTGGGCGCGCATCACCGACTGGAAGACATCCCACTCAAACCAGCGCACGAACAGCTCGGAATCGTCGGCGTAGTTGCCAAATCTTGCCCGTCGCCGTTTCTACCCGGATGCGGTCCAGGTTCGGCCCGCCATGCGGGGCTCCGAAGTGCTGCGCGCGCAACTGCTCATTCAACCCGTCGAGTGGCATCGGCCCGGGCGCTTTGCTCTCCGGCAAGGGGCCTGCCGAGAAGCGCACCACCAGTTGCGCGGAACGAAAGACCTGTTCTCCCGCAGAGTCTCCGGCCTGGCTCCATCCCTCTGCGGCGGGGTGCGCGATGATTCCGTAGCCGGTGGGCGCCTGCGCCTGCGCGGCATCCTTGCTCAGCGTGATCCGCACGATGTTCGGCCTATAGGGCTGGAGAACGATAGTCCCATCCTGATGATGCAAGACGAACGAGTCCTGCGGAGCCTGCGCCCGGGAGCATGTGACGCCGAACACGCCCAGAAAGAGCAGCAGAGCCGTGCTGCCCAGCGTTGCGAGCCCTGCGGCAAGGTTGCTGAACGATGAGCCTTTGCGGAAGCCTTTCGCGTATGGGAACATGGATCTCCTCTGGATCCTGTCTTTCCCTGCTGCGCGGCGCTCTCTCTGTGCTTCGCAGCGTAGGAGAGAGTCAAAGATCGACGTCCAACGCGGTGCCGGAAAGCCAGAGGAATGTGGCCCCGGCCGCTCGAACTGCGGCGAAGTGCTTCCGCGAGCCGGCTACGGACACGGTCTCTTGTAAGCGCTCAATGAGCTCTACCTTGTGCAAAGTGTCGAGCCGGACAAGGTTCAAAGCACGGGGAGGCAACACAGGGCGAGGCGAGCGCGCAGGCTGCTCTCTTTGAAGCAAAGACCTGTCAGGTTATCGTTTCTTGAAATCAGTCAGCTTCAGATACGGAGCAAATTTCTGGCGCAGCTGATCAGGAAGATACTCGTCGTGGATACTGAGTCTGGCCGAACTAAGAACTTATCCGTAAATAATATCCATCTTGATTCTCTCGGACGATTCAGCTGGGAGGGCGGGCCGAAACTGGGTGAAGATATGGATCAAGATGGCTCAGATCAAGTCGTGGA
>JAKART010000068.1 GCA_021819255.1 Acidobacteriota bacterium | reverse complement strand
TTCCGATCTAAGGAGTACTTGAGCGGCTTCAACATGATCGCTTGGTCGAGCGCTCCCCAAGGGGCTTCATGGTCAAGAGACTTGGCGCGATTCTGCTTGCAAAGAGGCTAACCTCGTTTGACGATGTTGCACGCAAAGCGCCTCGCGTGGTGGTCTATAACGGAACCTCGAAAGCAGATACGAAGTTGGATCAGCCCGAAGGAGCGGGATATGCCGCTGGATTTAAGAACCTCGTTCAGTTCGTCATGGGACAGCTTCCCCAGAATGAAGTCATCGAGGGTGCTACTCGGAAAGAGCACAAGCTGGTTCCTGATATCGTCATTCGAGAACTCATCGCAAATGCGCTGATTCATCAGGATTTCACGATTGGCGGCGCGTCGGTGATGGTCGAAATTTATGCAGATCGAATAGAAATTTCGAATCCTGGCGAGCCTATGGTTCCTGGAAACAGGTTCATTGACGGCTATCAGTCTCGCAATGAACGGTTGGCAGACTTGATGCGGCGTATGGGGGCCTGCGAAGAAAAAGGCAGCGGAATCGATAAGGTTGTGAATGCGGTGGAGGAGTTTCAACTTCCGGCCCCTGATTTTACGACGACCCATCATCGAACAGTCGCTGTAGTTTACGGCCATCGTCAATTTGAAGCTATGACGCGGGCAGATCGTACGCGTGCTTGTTTTCAACACGCCGCATTGAAGCACGTTGTGAGAGGACATATGACGAACAAGTCTCTGAGGGAGCGCTTCGGTCTTGGCGAGGAGAAGAGTGCGTTAGTGTCACAGGTGATCGCGGCTGCGATCGAGGAGGGGCTTGTCAAGGCAGATGAGACGGTGGGCGGGTCGAGACGGCTGGCACGCTATCTGCCATTTTGGGCGTAGTGCATTTAAAACAGAAGCGCTTATGAGACCAGCTACAAACCTAAGTTGTTGAAAACAGTATGGATCTCCATTTAAGGCCATATAAGCAAATCAACATACCTGTGGAAATCACCCGGAGAGCGGCCCTGAGCAAGTTCACCGAATCCGTCGTCGAAGAGGCCGCGCTCGAATGGCTGGAGGCCAGGGGCTGGACGATTCTGCATGGGCCGGAGATTGCCTCTGGAATGCTCGCTGCTGAGCGCACGGATCTGGACTTTCGCGATGTGGTGCTGGAGCGCAGGCTGCGCCAGTCGCTGCAACGGCTGAACCCCGCTCTCTCCCAGGATGCCACCGAGGCCGCGCTGCGCAAGCTGACCCTGGCGGACGGGCCGAGCCTGCTGGAGCGCAACCGCGCCGCGTGGCGAATGCTGACCGATGGCGTCGCGGTGGAGATTGCGCGCCCGGACGGAACGCTCGGCGGCTTTCCCGTGCGCGTGGTGGACTTTGGCAATCCGGAGAACAACGACTGGGTGGCCATGAACCAGTTCACCGTGCGCGAAGGCCAGCACGTGCGGCGGCCCGACATTCTGCTCTTTCTGAACGGCCTGCCCATCGCCGGGATCGAGCTGAAGAACGCGACCGACGAGAAGGCCACCATCTGGGCCGCCTACGACCAGTTCCAGACCTACAAGCACCAGATTCCGTCGCTCTACGTCCACAACGCGCTGCTCTGCATCTCGGATGGCATGGAGGCCCGCGTCGGCTCGCTGACCTCGCCGCCGGAGCGCTTTCTGCCGTGGCGCACGATTGAAGGCGAGAAGCCCGCGTCCGCGACCATTCCGCAGTTGCGCGTGGTGATCGAGGGGCTCTTCGACCGGAAGCGGCTGCTGGACTACCTGCACTACTTCATCGTCTTCGAGGAAGAGAAGACGGGTACGGTGAAGAAGATTGCCGGATACCACCAGTTCCACGCGGTGAACCATGCCATCGACGCGACGATTGCCGCGGCGGACAGCCAGGGCGACCGCCGCGCCGGCGTCGTCTGGCACACGCAGGGTTCCGGCAAGAGCCTGACGATGGTCTTTTATGCCGGGCGGCTGGCGCTCGATCCTCGCTTGCAGAACCCAACGATTGTCGTCCTGACGGATAGAAACGACCTGGACGACCAGCTCTTCGGCACCTTCTCCCGCTGCCATGAGACGCTGCGCCAGCCACCGATGCAGGCCGAAAGCCGGGAGCATCTCCGCCAACTGCTGAGCGTCTCTTCGGGCGGCATCGTCTTTACGACGATCCAGAAGTTCGCCCCGGACGCAGGCGACCAGCAGGAGGAGTTAACCGACCGCCGCAACGTGATCGTGATTGCCGACGAGGCGCACCGCAGCCAGTACGACTTTATCGACGGCTTCGCGCGGCATATGCGGGATGCCTTGCCGGGGGCCTCGTTCATCGGCTTCACAGGAACGCCGATTGAAAAGACCGACGCCAGCACCACGGCGGTCTTCGGCGACACGATCTCGGTCTACGACATTCAACGCGCGGTGGCCGATGGCGCAACGGTGCCCATCTACTACGAGAACCGGCTCGTCAAGCTCGACCTGGATGAGACGCTGAAGCCGCAACTGGACTCCAGCTTTGAGGAGGCTACCGAGACGGAAGAGTTGAGCCACAGGGAGCGTCTGAAGACGCGCTGGGCGGCGGTCGAGGCCATCGTCGGCACGGAAAAGCGAGTCAAGATCATCGCGAAAGACCTGGTGGAGCACTTCGAGAAGCGGTGCGAAGCGATGGAAGGCAAAGCCCTCATCGTCAGCATGAGCCGCCGGATCTGTGTGGAACTGTACCGCGAGATCGTCGCGCTGCGGCCAGAGTGGCACAGCGACGACGACGCAACGGGCGCGATCAAGATTGTGATGACCGGAAGTGCGACCGACCCTCTGGAGTGGCAACCCCACATCCGCAACAAGAAGCGGCGGGAGGCCATTGCCGAACGCTTCAAGAAGCCCGACGATCCACTCCGTCTGGTCATCGTCCGCGATATGTGGCTGACTGGGTTCGACGTGCCGTGCCTGCATACCATGTACATCGACAAGTACATGCACGCGCACGGCCTGATGCAGGCGATTGCCCGCGTCAATCGCGTCTTTCGCGACAAGCCCGGTGGCCTGGTGGTGGACTATCTCGGCATTGCCCAGGAGCTGAAGAAGGCGCTTTCAACCTATACGGAGGGCGGCGGGGAAGGCGACCTGACGCGGCCCCAGCACGAAGCCGTGGAGTTGATGCTGAGAAAACACGAGGAGTGCTGCGAACTCTTCGCCGGCTTTGACTGGTCAGGGTGGAGCACGGCAACTCCGGCGGCCAAAGTGGAATTGCTTCCGGGAGCGCAGGAGCACATCTTGGCACAGCAGGAGGGCCGGGAGAAGCTAAGCAGCACCGTTGCGGAACTCTCTCATGCCTTCGCGCTCGCCGTTCCACACGAGGAAGCCATCCGCATTCGGGACGATGTGGGATTCTTTCAAGCCGTGAAGTCCGTGCTGGCGAAGACGCCGACGCAGCAGGTTCGTCCCGTGGACACGGAGCACTCGATCCGTCAGATCGTGTCGAACGCGATTGTGTCCGAAGATGTTGTGGACATCTTTGCCGCCGCCGGATTGACGAAGCCTGATCTGTCCATTCTGTCGGACGAATTTCTTGCTGAAATACAGTCGATGCCGCAACGGAATCTTGCTGTGGAGCTATTGCAAAAGCTCCTCCGTGGAGAGATCAGGACGCGCTCAAAGCGCAATGTCGTTCAGGCGCGGAAGTTTTCTGAGTTGATAGAGGCTTCGCTCCGGCGCTATCAAAATCGGGCGGTAGAAGCGGCCCAGGTGATTGAAGAGCTGATCGCGCTGGCAAAGGATCTCCAGCAGGCCCTGCGCCGCGGCGAAGAGATGGGCCTGAACGAGGACGAACTCGCCTTCTATGACGCCCTGGAGGCAAGTGACAGCGCCGTGCAGGTGCTGGGGGACGGGTGCCTGCGCAAGATCGCCAGAGAACTCGTCGAGAACGTCCGCAAAAACGCCTCCATTGATTGGACGGAGCGTGAGAACATACGGGCCAAGCTCCGCGTCATCGTCAAGCGCATCTTGAGAAAATACGGCTATCCACCGGACAAGCAGGAGGCTGCGACACGCACCGTGCTGGAGCAGGCAGAGGCGCTGTCCGAGGGGTGGGCAGCCAGGGCGGCGTGAACCTCCGCCACGGCCTTGGCCCATGGACCCCCCGCCCGCTGCCCTCCCCCTCATCTCTTTGATAGCCTTGCTTCTTTCTTTGATAGCCTTGCTTCATGAGTTCCACCCAGGCAACCACCGTTTCTACCGCCGGGATGCGCATTGCCATCCTCGGCGCCGGCAAGATGGGCGGCATCCTGCTGCAGGCTTTCTTGAGCTCCGGCCTCTTTCCCCGTGAGCAGGTCGCAGCCACCGTCGCTCACGAGGCCCGCGCTCTGGCCCTTCGAGAGCAGTTCCGCGTTGCCGTCTCCACCGACAATCTCCAGGCCGCCGAGCAGGCGGATGTCATCCTTCTGGGCGTCAAGCCACAGCAGATGACGGACCTGGTGAGCAGCATCTCCTCCGTGCTGCATCCCGGCAAGGTGCTCATCTCGTTTGCCGCCTCGGTCAAGACCGCGGCGATCGAAGAGGCTGCGGGCTGCAACCTCGCCGTGATTCGCGCCATGCCCAACACCCCGGCCATGCTGGGAGCCGGAGCCACCGCCATCTGCCGCGGCCGCTTCGTCGCCGCTCCTCAGCTCTCCCTGGCCGAGAAGATCTTCTCCACTGTCGGCCGCACCGTCATCGTCGACGAGAAGCACATGGACGCCGTAACCGGCCTCTCCGGCTCCGGACCGGCCTTCCTGTACATCATCATCGAGGCCCTGGCCGAAGCCGGCGTCCACGTCGGCCTGCCCCGCGACGTCGCCACCCTGCTGGCCGCCCAGACCACCTACGGAGCCGCGAAGATGGTGCTGGAGACAGGCTCCCACCCGGCCCTGCTCAAAGATGAGGTGACCACCCCGGCGGGCTGCACCGTGGATGGCATCCTCGAACTGGAAGAGGGCGGAGCGCGGGTTACGCTCATCAAAGCCGTCAAGCGAGCCACCGAACGCGCCCGCGAGCTGGCGATCAAGTAGACCGCGGTCCTACTGCGCTGCAACCGATCCAGGGCTCCGCCACCGGCGCATTCCTCAAAACCCGCATGGCGTATTCCCCAAAACCCGCATGGCGAGCCGCCCGGCTTGGTCGCCGCTCGTACAATCAAGATCATGCGCAGCGCAGTTGTTCCAATCTCCAGCCGCAGGCACTCCGGCATCCTTTCCGTTTACGCCGCCATCGTGATGGGCTTTATGGTGCTGGTGATCCTGGAGGGGGCCGTCGTCCGCGCCACCGGATCCGGTGCGGGCTGCGGCGACCACTGGCCCCTGTGCAACGGCGTCTTCTTCCCTCACCATCCCCGGCTGGCGACCCTGATTGAATACACCCACCGCTTCCTGACCGGCATTTGCACAGCTCTGCTGGCGGTTCTGATCGGCTGGACCTTCCTTGCCCGCCCGCGCGGCCACCGCGCGCGCCGAGCCGCCGTCTGGTCCGGCGTGCTGCTGATTACCGAGGCCCTGCTGGGCGCTCTGCTGGTCAAGGGAGGTTACGTCGAGAACAATGCTTCGGGGATGCGCGTGCTGATACAGTGCGTCCACTTCACGAACACCATGCTGCTGCTGGCCGCGATCACGCTCACCTGGAGCTGGCTGCGCGACCGTCCCCAGCCTGCCATTGCCGGCAGACGGGCCCGCAGCGCGGCATGGCTGGCCCTGGGCACAACCCTTTTGGTGGGGGCGCTGGGATCTGTGGCCGCGCTGGCGGATACCCTCTACCCTCCCGCATCCCTGCATAGCGCGCTGCTCGCGGACTTTACCGCCCACGCGCCTCTTCTGGTGCATGTGCGCTGGCTGCATCCCGCCTTCGCTCTCCTCGCTCTGGGCTGCGCCATCTGGCTGGCCGTTCAGATCCGCGGCGGGCTGGGCCGGCTGGTTCTGACCCTCATCGGCCTGCAGATCTTCCTGGGCGCCATGGATGTTCTATCCCTCGCCCCCGCCCTGATGCAGGTTCTGCATCTGCTCGGCGCTGACCTTTACTGGATCGCTTTGGTGTTCGCTTGCGCAGCCGTTCTTGCTCCCAGGCCCGGGCTGCAGAGCGTGCCCTCCAGAGGAACTTCGGCACCAGGCGAACCTCAGCGGTTCAACTTCCAGAAACGGATTCTTTGACCTGTGAGGCTCCCACCGGGCTTGCCTGATGGAGAAGAAGAAAGCGGCCGCGGTGCGTCCTCTTCGCGGAATCCGTCGACTTGGCGGAGACTTCCCTATGCTCAAGGATGGCAATCCAGCGGCTGAACCCAACCTTCCCGGAGCCGCCTCCATCAAGGAGGGTGGCTCTTTTCTCGCGGGCCGGAGCGGCCGTCTGCCTGAGGGAAGACGACCGCCGATACCTGGCCCAGCACTCCTATTCCATCTTGTGCAGCATCTTGCTGGCGTCCGTGGTTGTCGAGTTGTAGCCATCTTTGCTTGTCTTGGTTACCTTCTTGGTCGCATCTTTCGCATCCCGCTCGGTATCCTTGGCCACAACCTTGGCATCATGTTCCGCGCCCTTGGTCACATCTTTGGCGCCTTGAGCTGTCTTATCGGCTGCCGTCTTGCCGGCGCTGGACGTATCCTTGCCGGCGGTGTTCAAATCCTTGCTCAGATCCTGGCTCAAGTTCTGCGCATGGCTGAACCCGGGAGCCAACAAGCCGGCAACCGCCAGCGACAGCACTCCGGTACGTATGGCTACTGCAATCAGATGTCTTCTCATCCAAATCTCCTCTGGGCGCCCTGAATCGACTCCGCCCTCAATTTTCCGCTCTTTGCGCAAAAAAGGAAACATCCTGCCAGGCAGCTTGCAGGCCGTTCGCCGGCAGGCCAGATCCTCGTCCTGCTTTTTTGTACTCGGCTCAGTGGCCGCCAAGGATCCGGCGGAAGTCTTGGAGAAAACTCTTATGAATTGACATTAACTCGCTTTACCTACAAGTTTCTTCCAATTTGGCGCGGCGGCTGATAGAGTTTGGTAGCGTCACTGTTTGACCCTTCCGGTCGCATTGAAAGCGCTTTCTGGACACCGTCGGCACCTGCCGCCGGACCAGCGCTGTTCCGGTCTGCTTGCCAAGACCGCCACTTCGCTTCAAGAATGGATCTCTCCATACGATGTCCGCTCTGCTCACCGCCCAGCTCACCCACCTCGCACCCATCGATATTCTCATCCTCGTCCTCTATTACCTGCTGGTCATCTTCGTCGGCTTTTATGTGAAGCGATCCACCAACACCAGCGAGGAGTTCTTCCTGGCGGGCAGAGAGATGACGGCCTGGATCGCCGGCCTGAGCTTTGTCAGCGCCAATCTCGGATCCCTTGAACTGATGGGATGGGCCGGATCAGCCTACCAGTACGGCATCCTGGCCGCCCACTGGTATTGGATCGGCGCCATCCCGGCGATGCTGTTCCTGGGCATCGTGATGATGCCGTTCTACTACATCTCGAAGACCCACTCCGTCCCGGGCTATCTGCAGCTTCGCTTCGGCGAAGAAGCCAGGGCCTTGAGCGCGATCAGCTTTGGCCTGATGACGATTCTGATGTCCGGCGTCAACATGTTCGCCATGGCCCTGGTGATGAAGGTGATCCTGGGCTGGAACATCAACTTCTCCATCTGGATTGGCGCCGTCACCGTGACGGTTTACGTCATGCTGGGAGGACTCCGTTCGGCCATCATCAATGAGGTGGTGCAGTTCGTCCTGATCTGGGCCGGGGCCGCGCTGGTTCCGATTCTGGGCCTCCTTGAGGCCGGCGGCTGGACCAATCTGAAGGCTCAGATCGCCCGCAATGTGGGCGATCCCGGCTACACCCACCTCTGGTCTACGCTCGGCCACTTCCGCAGCAATCCCATGGGCGTACATTGGACGGGCATCATCTTCGGTCTGGGCTTTGTGGTCAGCTTTGGCTACTGGACCACCGACTTCCTGGTGGTGCAGCGTGTGCTGTCCGCGCACAACCTGCGCGCCGCCAAGATGGCTCCCGTGATCGGCGCGGCCTTCAAGATGGCGGTTCCTTTCATCGTTATCCTGCCCGGCCTGATCTGCCTTGGCCTGACCAGCCATGGACACCCGGTCTACCATCTGGTGGGGCAGAACGCCGTCGACGCCGCTCACCCCTACAGCTACAACGAGGTCCTTCCCCTGATGCTGATCCGCTACTGTGGACCAGGCCTGCTGGGGCTGGGCATCACCGCGCTGGTAGCCGGCTTCATGTCAGGCATGGACGGCAACATCAGCGCCTTTTCCACCGTGTGGACCTACGACATCTACAAGGCATTCATGAACAAGCGCGCGACGGACCAGCATTATGTGCTGATGGGCCGTTGCTCCACCCTGGTCGGCATGGTGATCTCGGTGGCCACCGCTTACCTGGTCGCCGATGCGGCCTCCATCATGGACTATGTTCAGGCGCTGTTCAGTTTCTTCATCGCTCCGCTGTTCGGCAGCGTGGTTCTGGGCATGCTCTGGAAGCGCGCCACGTCCGCCGGTGGATTCTGGGGGCTGCTGGCTGGAACCGTAAGCTCCATCAGCATGTTTGTCTACACCCGCCTGGGCGGGGAACGAGCCCTGGCCCACATCGCCTTCTCATCGGATGCGCAACCCATGGCCGAGACGCTCTATCGTGCTCTCTGGAGCTGGCTGATCTGCGTCATTGTCACCATCCTGGTCAGCTTGATGACAACTCCCAAGCCCGAGGCCGAACTGGTCGGCCTGGTCTACGGAGCCACCGAGATTCCCGATGACGGAGCCACGGCTCTTTGGCATAAGCCCCTTTTCTGGGCAGTGATTGTCATCGTCGTCTTCTTCATCCTGAATCTCATCTT
>JAKART010000067.1 GCA_021819255.1 Acidobacteriota bacterium | reverse complement strand
GCTCAACCCTCAGGAGAGGAAGTACATGACTGACCGCATCGCTCCGCTGGCCTCCCGCCCAGCATGGAAGGCACTTCAGCAGCACGCCGACACCCTCCGTCCCCAACATCTGCGCGACATCTTCCAGACCGACCCCTCGCGCGGCAGCCGCTTCACCGCCCAGGCCTGCGGCCTCTTTCTGGACTACTCCAAGAACCGCATCACCGACGAAACATTGAAGCTGCTGATCGAACTGGCCAACCAGTCCGGCTTGCGCGAGCGCGCCGAGGCGATGTTCACGGGGAAAAAGATCAACACCACGGAGAATCGCGCCGTGCTCCATGTGGCCCTGCGCGCTCCACGATCGGAGTCCATCGTGGTCGACGGCGAAGATGTTGTCCCCGGCGTTCACCAGGTTCTGGACAAGATGGCCGCCTTCGCCGAACTGATTCGCTCCGGCGCCTGGCTCGGGTACACCGGAAAACCGATCCGGAATATCATCAACATCGGCATCGGCGGCTCCGACCTGGGCCCGGTGATGGCCTACGAGGCTCTGCGTCATTACTCTCAGCGCGATCTCAACTTCCGCTTCGTCTCCAACGTGGACGGCACGGACTTCGCCGAGGCCGTGCGCGACTTCCATCCGGAAGAGACCCTCTTCCTGGTGGCATCCAAGACCTTCACGACCCTGGAGACCATGACCAACGCCCACTCTGCCCGGGCCTGGACACTTGGCCGGCTCAAGCAGACCGAAGCCATCGCCCGCCACTTCGTGGCCATCTCCACCAACGCTGAAGCCGTGGCCAAGTTCGGGATCGACACCGCCAACATGTTCGGCTTCTGGGACTGGGTCGGCGGACGCTACTCCATGGATTCAGCCATCGGCCTTTCCACCATGATCGCCATCGGGCCGGAGAACTTCCGCTCCTTGCTGGAGGGCTTCCACTCCATGGATGTTCACTTCCGAACCACGCCCCTGGAGAAGAACCTTCCCGCTCTGCTGGGGCTGCTCACCGTCTGGTACACGAACTTCTTCAACGCCCAGACCGTCGCCATCCTGCCCTACGAGCAGTATCTCAAGCGCTTCCCCGCCTACCTGCAGCAACTGACCATGGAGTCCAACGGCAAGCACGTCACCTTGGACGGCGCTGAGGTACTGGCCGATACCGGTCCCATCTACTGGGGCGAGCCCGGCACCAACGGTCAGCACTCTTTCTACCAACTCATTCATCAGGGCACCCGGCTGATTCCTTGCGACTTCATCGGCTTTTACAAGAGCATCAACCCCCTGGGCCGGCATCACGACATGCTGATGGCCAACGTCTTCGCCCAGGCCGAGGCGCTGGCCTTCGGCAAGACGGCTGCGGAGGTTCGCGCTGAAGGCGTCCCCGAACCGCTGGTTCCCCACAAGGTCTTTGCCGGCAACCGCCCCTCGAACATCCTTCTGGCGGAGCGGCTTACCCCTTATACCCTGGGCACGCTGGTGGCTCTTTATGAACACTCCGTCTTCACCCAGGGCGCGATCTGGTCGATCGACTCCTTCGACCAGTGGGGCGTCGAGCTTGGCAAGGTTCTGGCCACTCGGATCCTGGGCGAGATCGAATCTCCATCCGAACCGTCTCTGACTCACGACCCCTCCACCTCGAATCTGATTCGGCTCTATCGCAGCCAACGGTAGAGGAATTCTCCTCGAAGGCGTCCCGGCGGAGACGATTACCAACCTCTTCCGCAGTTAGCTTCCCGGATATCGAACAAAAATATCCAGCAAGTGATTGCATCAAAACAGCCGTGCGTTTATCGTAGAAATGGAGCGGCAATCGCTTGGGGTTTCTGAATCCCAGGCGGTTGCCTTGCCTGGAGTCCTTCGATGACGCCTCGATTGTCAACCGCCGCAGCGGCCTTACCGCCGGCGGCTCCGCCCAAAGCCAAGATCCTCCCCGGTGTTGCCCTCGATTCCTACACCGGAGACCCGAACTTCATGGCCTCTCTGGCCCGGGGCCTCGTGGTCATTGAAGCCTTCACGCCCCAGTCGCCGCAGATGACCATCTCGCAGCTCTCCCTGCGCACGGGCCTCTCCCGGGCGGCCGTCCGCCGCTGCCTTTATACCTTGGTCAAGCTGGGCTTTGCCGGGGCCGATGAGTCCCAACGTTACTCGTTGCGCCCCAAGATGCTCTCCCTGGCCAATACCTACACGGCCTCCAGCACGCTGGCCAACGCAGCCCAACCAATCCTTGAGCGGATGTCCAACACCTACCATGAGAGCTTCTCGGTAGCCACGCTGGACGGCGACCAGATCGTTTACATCGCGCGCAGCAGCGTCACGCGCGTCATGTCGGTGGATCTGCACATCGGTTCTCGCCTGCCCGCCTTCTGCACCAGCATGGGGCGCGTGCTGCTCGCCTACCTTCCCCAGGATCAGCTTGAGGCGGCTCTCGCGCGCCTGGTCCTTACCCAATACACGCCGCGCACCATCAACTCCATTGACAAGCTGCGCCTGGCGCTGCGCAACGTCCGCCGCAACGGCTATGCTCTGGTGGACCAGGAGTATGAGATCGGCCTCCGCTCCATCGCTGTGCCCATCTACGCCGGCAACGGCCGCGTGGTCGCCGTGGTGAATCTGAGTGGCCATGCCCCGCGCATCCCCATGTTGGAGATGCAGACGCGCTTCCTGCCTCCACTACGCGCTGCCGCCGCCGAACTCAGCGTCTTCCTGCGCTAAAAGTTTTTCCTGTACGTGTAACCTGGCGCCTCGACCTTGATGAGCGCCGGGTTCCTCCTGCACGAAAAAGCTTTGGGAGAATCCCTCGAATCTGCCTGCCTCACCATTACAAATGTCTTACACGCGCCGGCGAGGCAGCCGAGTATCGTCAATAACAGGACTCGGAGAGTCCAAACTTCCTCCCAAGGACATCATCCCGGCAATGAATTCAACCCTACTCGACGTTGAGACCGGAGCCGCCACCCCTGCCGGCGCTCTCCTCTCCGCTCAAGAGATACAGCTCAAAATCAAGCAGGATCTCCGCATGGGCCGCAAGTATCAGCAAGGCCGGGTGAACTGGATCACCGCCATTGCCATGGGCCTGTTCCACCTGGGTGCAATCGCAGCTCTTTTCTTCTTCTCCTGGAAGAATCTGGCTGCCTTCTGCATCATGTACTTCTTTGCCATCAACGTGGGAATCGGCATGGCCTACCACCGTTTGCTCACGCACCGCGGCTACAAAACGCCGGCATGGCTGGAGTACCTGCTCACCGCGTGCGGCTGTCTTGCCCTGGAAGGCGGTCCTATCTTTTGGGTGGCTACTCATCGAGTCCATCATCAGAACTCTGACCAGGAGGGCGACCCCCACACTCCCCATGAGGGCACCTGGTGGGCGCACGCCGGCTGGATCCTCTCCGGCCGGGCGCTGCATTCGGAGACCGCTCTGCTGGGCCGCTACGCTCCAGACCTTACCCGTGACCGCGTTCACGTCTGGCTGTCCAAGTATCATTACGTCCCCTTGATCCTCAGCGGGCTGGCCCAACTCGCCGTTGGCGCAGCGCTCACCCCTGGCCAGCGCATCGCCGGCGCCGTCGGCATGGTGCTGTGGGGAACCTTCCTTCGCGTGACCATTGGCCTCCACGCCACATGGCTGGTCAACTCCGCCACGCATATGTGGGGCAAACGCCGCTTTGAAACCAAGGATGACTCGCGCAACAACTGGTGGGTCGCCCTGCTTACCGGCGGCGAAGGATGGCACAACAACCACCACGCCCACCCCGTCAGCGCCCGTCACGGCCTGACCTGGTACGAGTTCGATATCAACTACTATGGCATCTGGCTGCTCTCCAAGCTCGGCCTCGCCAAGAAGGTCCAGATCGCCAAGTTCGACCCGGCCGATCCCAGGCCCGCCGGGGTATAGTCCTCCACTGACAACCACTGTCGCGACGATTGTCTCAGGCCCGCCCGGCTACGCCGGGTGGGCCTGATTGCTCTATGCTCGTTAATGCATGAACCTTAACCGACGCCGCGGAGCCAAAGCGTTTTTCATCGCGCTGGGCGTGTGCCTGACCGCCGTGGCCATCATCCTCAACATCACCTGGATTCATCACAACAGCCGCCGCATCGCGATCGACTTTCTGGGCGTCGTTTTGTTCCTCATCCTGATCGCCGGACTGGTGCTGAACACCGTCTTTCTGGTCCGCGAGGTGCGCCGCAACGAGCGTCAGGACTCTTTTCTCAAGGCCGTCACCCACGAGCTCAAAACTCCTCTCGCCAGCATCCGCCTCTACCTGGACACCCTGGAGCGTCATCCCGGCGACGAACAGCAACGGCGGCGGTTCTACGCCATCATGCGGGAGGATAGCGACCGTCTGCTCGCCACCGTGGAGAGCGTCCTGAAGGCCGGAGAACTGGGTCAGCGCCATCGTATCCAGCAGCGCACCCGGGTTGAACTCTATCCTCTGGTTGCCGAATGCGTCTCCACCGTCCTGATTCGCCACCACCTGCCGCCGGACAACATCACCCTCGAGGAGATTCCGGGCAGTGTCCGGCTCTTCGTCCTGGCCAACATCGATGATCTTCGCACCGCCATCCTCAACCTGCTCGACAATGCCGTGAAATACTCTCCTCTGGGCGTCTGCATCCACTGCAAACTGGCCATCGAACGCTATACCTGGGTGGTTCTCTCCATCTCCGACAACGGCCTTGGGCTTCTCCCCCGCGAGATAAAGCGCATCTTCAAACGTTTCTACCGCGCCCCTTCCAACGATCAGGTTAAGATCAAAGGAACCGGTCTTGGGCTCTTCCTGGTCCGCACCATCGCCCGACAGCACGGTGGCAGCGTCCGCGCCATCAGCCAGGGACAGGGCAAGGGAAGCACGTTCCAGCTTAAACTTCCGCTCTCCATCGGCAACCCGCACTCCGATACACCATGAACCTTACAAACATTCTCCTGTTATGGAAGTTCTTCGCTCTCGCCTTCAGCGCGCTTCTTCCGCTGGTCAATCCCCTGGGCTCGGCGCTGCTCATCGTCGGCTTTGTGGGCCCCGTGCCCATCCACCTTTATCAATCCCTGGCTCGGCGTATCGCCATCTATGTTCTCTTCTTCTTCGGCATCATTGAGCTGATCGGCTCAGCCATCCTCAACTTTTTCGGCGTCTCTCTGCCCATCATGCAGGTCTCCGGCGGACTGGTGATCGCAGCCATGGGCTGGGGGTTGCTCAATCAGAAGAGCACCACCTCCAGCACCGACGACAAAAAGTCTCAGGTTGAACCGGAAGACACCAAAGCCATCTCCACCTCTCTTTCTGAAAGGTCCTTCTACCCCTTTACCTTTCCGCTGACCGTCGGTCCGGGTTGCCTGGTCGTCACCCTCACGCTGAGCGCCAAGGCCACTCAAGGCGCCCTCTCCAACACCATGTTCGCGCATGGCGGCATCTTTCTGGCCAGCATCGCCATGAGCGCCATCATTTACGTCACGTACGCCAACGCTCCTCGCATCACCAAGGCCATCTCGCCTTCCACGGCGCATGGCGTCCTGCGGGTCATTGCCTTCTTCCTGTTCTGCATCGGCGTGCAGATCACCTGGACCGGCCTGAGCGAGTTGCTGACACACTTTCTCCACCACTAGGAATTTTCATGAAAAACAACAGTCCGGGTCGAAAGCCATCCAATCCGCCGCCTGCCTGTGCCGCCGCTCCACCATGTGCCGCGTCTCGTCCACTGCTTCGGCGCTCCTTTCCACCAACCCGTCGTTCGCACCCATAACCTTCCTACTCGCATGACCCATCCCGGCCTCCTGATCGCCGTCGTTGAAGACGAAGAGCACCTCGCCCAGGGCCTGCTCTTCAACCTGCAAGCTGAAGGTTACCGCACCCACCATGAGGCTGACGGCGAGGCTGCGCTGCGCTGGCTGCTGCAGGCAACCAGCGCCGCATCCGGGGATCAGCCTGCCGCCATTCTGCTGGACGTCATGCTGCCCGGGCGCGACGGGTTCTCCATCGTAAGCGCGCTTCGCCAGTCCGGCTGCTACACCCCGGTGCTGATGCTGACGGCGCGGGGCCGCAGCGAAGATATCGTCACCGGCTTCGCCGCCGGCGCCGACGACTACCTCCCCAAGCCCTTCGACCTGGGCGTCCTGATGGCTCGCCTCTCCGCCCTGCTGCGGCGCATGCACTGGCACAAGGCCATTCCCGCAACCGCGCCGGCGCCCACGCCCGGGACCGGAATCACCCTGGCCGGCCACATCATCAACCTGGACACTCTGGAGATTCGCCCCCTTCATCCCCAGAGCCCTGCCGCCAAGACCATCCACCTCACCCTGATGGAGGCCGAACTTCTACGCTATCTCTTGGACCATCCAGGCAAGGTGATCTCCCGCTCCGAACTGCTGGAAAACGTCTGGCACGTCCGCGAAGATACCGACACGCGGGCCATCGACAACTTCATCGTCCGCCTGCGCCGCTACCTGGAACCAAACCCCGCCAAGCCGATTCACCTGCTCACCATCCGCGCCGTCGGTTACCGCTTTCTACCCGAGCCTTAAGGGAACCTCCGCGTCCGCATCCTCGCAGGCGCATCATATTGAATTATGGCGACACTTTCCTTGCGCATCGAGAACATGCACTGCGGCTCCTGCATCCGCCACGTCACTCAGGCCATCAACGCCCTTCCCGGCACCCACGCCGAAGAGGTCCGCATCGGCAGCGCACGCATTACCACCAGCGCCGGGCCTGAACGGATTCAACAAGCCTTGAAGGCGGCCGGCTATCCGGCCTTCGTCGATTCGGCCAGTGTATGAGCGAACAGTTCCTCAGCATCCGGGGCATGACCTGCGCCTCTTGCCAGATCCATGTGCAGAAGGCGCTGCAGGCGGTTCCGGGGGTCCGGTCTGCCAGCGTCAACCTGATGGCGCACACGGCCCAGATCTCCGCTGAGACGCCCATCGCAGTGGAGACGCTCCTTACTGCCGTGCGAAACTCCGGCTATGACGCCTCTCTGCCCCCGGCCTCCGGCTTGCTCCAGGCTGACTCGTCGCGTGGTTCGGCAACCACAAGCTCCTCCGCCCTTGACGAGCAAGCAGACGCCGGAGTGCACTCTCTTGGTCTGCGCGCCGGCCTCGCTCTGGCCGCCGGCGTCATCGCCATGGCTCTGTCGATGCTGCTCTCGAACTCCGGCACTCTGCCCGCATGGGCGCGCCTGTCTGCGCCGCCCATCCGCTGGTTCCTGTGCATGCTGTCCCTGGCGACCATGCTCTTTGCCGCCGCGGAGATTTATAGCGCCGCGTGGCAAGCCGCGCGGCATGGCGCCACCAACATGAACACGCTGGTCGCCCTGGGCACGCTCGCCGCCTTCACGGCCTCCTTTGCCGCCACCATCGCTCCCGCCTACTGCCTCCGCCACGGGCTCTCTTCCGCGATCTACTACGAAGCGGTGATCTTTATCCTCGCCTTTCTACTCGCCGGCCGCTGGCTGGAGGCCCGAGCCCGAGCCCGAGCCACCCGCGCCCTGCGCAGCTTTGCCCGGTTGGAGTCCTCCGACGCCCGCCTGCTCGACCCGGCCGCCGGAAACATTGCCGGCGAAGGCTCAGCCCCGGTCGATTACAGCCGTCTTCCCGAAACCATCCTGCCACTGTCCGCCGTCGTTCCCAACGATCTGATCCGGGTTCTGCCCGGCGACCGGATTCCGCTCGACGGTCTCATCGTGGATGGCCGCAGTTCGGTCGACGAGTCCATGCTCACCGGAGAGCCTCTGCCGGTCACCCGCTCCGCCGGTGATCCTGTCTCCGGCGGCACCCTCAACCTGGATGGACCGCTGGTGATTCAAGCGACAGCCGTTGGACAAGACTCGACGCTGGCTCAGATGCGGCGGCTGCTGGAGCAGGCGCAGTCCAGCCGCGCTCCCCTGCAACGCCTGGCAGACAGAGCCAGCGCCATCTTCGTCCCCGCAGTCCTCACCCTCTCCGCACTCACTTTTCTGCTCTGGTCGGTTGTCCTGAACACCGGAGGTCACCACGAAGGTTATGGCCGCGCTCTCTCCATGGCGATCGCGGTTCTCATCATCGCCTGCCCTTGCGCGATGGGGCTGGCCGTCCCGGCCGCGATAACCGTTTCCCTGGGCCGGGCCGCCCAGTCCGGTCTGCTCATCAAAGGGGGCGAAGCCCTGGAGCGGCTCGCCGAAGTGGATACCATCGCTCTGGACAAAACCGGAACCCTCACCGGGGGACGCCCCCGCATCGCCGCCTTCGTTTTGTCCCCAGCCGCCATCCTCGACGCGCCCACCCTGCTGGCCTGCGCACAGGCAACCGAGCGCCTCTCCACCCATCCGCTGGCGCAAGCCGTGGTCGAGTACGTTCCCTCCGCCGAGCAAACCCTGGCACTCCCCAGCCCTCCATCCCCACCCACCATCACCGACCACCGCACGCTTCCGGGCATCGGAATCGCCGCCACAATCTCCCTGGCCGACGGCAAGACCCATCGCCTGGCTCTGGGGAATGCCTCCCTGCTCCCTTCCTCCGGACTCCAGGGTCAGACGGCCGCTGAGCTTCAGCCACCCAGCGACCTGCCCCATGCCACACCTCTCTACCTGCTGCTCGACGACATCCCGCAAGCGGTCTTCTTCGCCACCGACGAACTCCGGCCCAGCGCAGGCACGGCCGTAGCCCAACTGCAACGACTGCGGGTGCATCCTGTGCTGCTCACCGGCGATGTGGCCGCCTCTGCCAACGCGCTCGCGCGGCAGGCAGGAATCCGCGATGTACACTCCCGCCTGCTCCCAGCGGAGAAGCTTGCCTTCATCGGCGCGCTGCAATCCGCAGGCCACCGGGTCGCCATGGCCGGCGACGGCATCAATGACGCCGCGGCGCTCGCCCAGGCCGACGCCGGCCTGGCCATGGCGTCCGGCTCCGATCTGGCTCGCGAAGCCGGCGACATCCTTCTGCTGCACCCTGATCTCTGCCTGCTCCCGCTCGCCGTTCGCATCAGCCGGCGCACGGTAAGGATCATGCGCCAGAACCTGGGCTGGGCCATGGTCTACAACCTGATCGGAATTCCCTTGGCCGCCGGCGTCCTCTACCCGTACTTTCACATCCTGCTCAGCCCGATCCTCGCCAGCGCCGCCATGGCTCTCAGCTCGGTGAGCGTCCTC
>JAKART010000066.1 GCA_021819255.1 Acidobacteriota bacterium | reverse complement strand
AGCGGTCCTTTTCCGGCCATGTCGGGGCGCCCTCATAGAGCAGCACCGTCGCTCCGGTCAGCAGCGGCCCGTACAGCGCGTAGCTGTGCCCGGTCACCCATGCAAGATCCGCCGTGCACCAGGAAACATCCTCCTCCCGCAGATCGAAGACATACTTGGTCGAAAGATAGGTTTGAACAGCATAACCCCCCGAGGTATGCACCAGCCCCTTCGGCTTGCCGGTCGTGCCGCTGGTATACAGGATGAAGAGCGGATCCTCGGCATCCATCCACTCCGGGGAACACGCGGCGGAAGCTGCGGCCATCGCCTCATGCCACCCCAGATCGCGGCCTGCTCTCATCGCTACCGGAAACCCCGGCTCTCTCCGGTACACCACCACGCTGCGCACATCCGGGCACCTCTCCAGCGCCTCGTCCACCATCCCCTTCAGCCCAACCTTGTTTCCTCGCCGGTAGCTGACATCCTGGGTCACAACAACCGCGCAATCCCCATCCCTCACCCGCTCCCCGATCGCCTGCGGCCCGAATCCTGCAAAGATCACCAGATGCACCGCCCCTAACCGCGCGCAGGCCAGCACGGCGATCGCCAGCTCAGGGCTCATCCCCATGTACACCGCTACGCGATCGCCCTTCTTCACTCCCAGAGACTTCAGCACATTGGCGAACCGTTGCACCTGCTCCAGCAACTCACCGTAGGTCAGGCGGCGCACCTCGGCCGAGCCATCCTCCGCGCAAGGCTCGCCCTCCCAGATCAACGCAATCTTGTCTTTCCGCAGCCTCCGCACGTGGCGATCCAGGCAGTTATGGGCCAGATTCAGCTTTCCACCCACGAACCAGCGCGCATGCAGCGCCTTTTCATCCAGTACCCGCTCCCACCGCTTGAACCACTCCAACTCCTCTGCCGCCTCTGCCCAGAACTCCTCCGGGTTCTCGATGCTGCGCGCGTACATCCGCTCGTACTCCGCCAGACTCTTCAACCGAGCCTGCGCGGCAAAGGCTGCGGGTGGCGGAAACATCCGGCCCTCATGCATGTGGATCTCGAAGAGATCGTCCTGCGCCGACAATTTGACGTTCTTTCCGGAATCCCGCGTCATGGTCTCCATACTAATGAATGCGAACGCACGGGAAGGAATGCAAGAGCGGGAACAACAACTCTCCAGGCTGAGCCGTCATGACAGGACCTTGCCGTGAACTCCTTGAGCAGAGGAGCCGGCAAAGCGAACTGACCCTGAAACTCGCGACCAATCGGCCGCTTCACGCCTCGCCGCGCAGATCTTTAAGCTGGGATCCAACGCGCTTGGTGACAACTCGAATTGGGAAACAGGCCGGCCCTCTTACTTGCCCGCCCGCCGCAGAGCCACCTGGGTTGGATTCTCTTGATCGCTCCACCCCGTCAGACGATAGGCGATGATCATCGCCGGCGCCAGATAGGCAAACGAGCCGATCACCCACATGACCACTGCTCCCATCACCTGGTCCTGAAGCACCGGAATGTGAAAGGGGTTGGGATTGTCCACATAGTAGCTGTAGACCGGCCGGTCACAGAAGGCGAGGAACGCCGAGAGCATGGTCATCACCACATCGCCCATCGCCAGATAAATCAGCATCCCCCAGTCGTCAGGCCGCTCTTTGGCCGGCCAGGGCCGAAAGATGTACCACCAGAACAGCAGCGAGGTGAACAAGAAGCACAGGTGCTCCGCGTCATGCGCCGGCTCGTTTTCCAGGGCAAAGTTGTACGCAGCCGGAACATGCCAGGCCAGATACGCCACATTCATCGCCAGCCACGCCACCACGGGCGTCACCAGCCACTGCAACACCCGGCGCAGCGCGCGGATCCGCACCAGGGGAGCCACCACCCAGCGCACCACCGGCCCGGGCAGCCCACGCAGCATGGGCACCACAGGGAGCCCGTAGAGCAGGAGCATGGGAATGGCCGACATCAACAGAAGATGCTCGACCATGTGCATGGTCAACAAAGCGTCGGCGAAGCCGTCCATCGGCGAGCCCACCACCGTCCACAGCAGGGCCAGGCCGGAGAGAAACGAAGCGAGCCGCTCGACGGTAAACTGCTCCCGGCGCGTCCTGCGCAGCTCCAGCCAGCCACGCAGGTAGATCAACGCCGCCAGAAAGACGGAGACTGTGAGCCCTACCGGCAACCGCCACTCCACGAAGATTTCATGAACGGCGTCTGACATAAAAGATTACTTCTGCTGACCTGCCTTTTCGGCAGCAGCAGCCGCGGAATCGGCGCTTCCCGCAGTCTGCTCCATCCGGCTCTCGCGCAGCAGCTCCCTTGAGGCATCCATGGCCGGCTGCAGGTCATGGCCACGCAAGGTCATCAGGAAGCTCACCAAAGCCTTGGTCTCCGCCGGATTCAGCGCGTTGCCATAAGCCGGCATGTTTCCACCACCCTGCAGCACCTGACGGACAATCTGGTCTTCGGTCATTCGCGAGGCCACCGCGTCCAGTGCCGGGCCGCGCATTCCGCCCTCGCCGTTCAGGGAGTGGCAGTCCCGGCACTGCTTGTCTTGAAGCACCATCGCTCCCTCGCGCTCCAGCGGAGAGCGATTGTGCATATACTTCACCGGCACGGCATCGCCTGACCAGGCATCCATCACAGGACTCCACGGCGTATAGGTTCCCAGGCGGGTAAAGATCCCCAGCGTGACGGCGATGACCGATACCGACAGAACAGCCACCGGCCGGCGCGCCCAGTGCCGCTCTCCTTCCCCGGCCAGCAGCGGAAGCAGAAGCATGCCGGTAATAGCCAGCACAGGCGCCACCAGCAACACCGGCGTCTCCAGCGAGGGGGGCAGGAAGGCCAGCACAGCGTAGATCCAGAGAAACGCGAAGTCCGGGTGAGGGGCCGTCTGAATGATGGTTGGGTCCGGTTGTCCGCTGGGGCCAAAGGGCCCAAAGAAGAAGGCGCAGGCCATCACTGAAAAGATGATCGCAGCGGCAAACACCGCATCTTTCCAGGCTGCGTCCGGCACAAACGGCAAACCCGTTCTCTGGGTCAGTTCGTGGTACTCACGCTCATAGGTCGATCTGCGCACCAGGCGGCCCGGCATCGGCCAGTCGCTCACTCCGTGCTTGAGCACCATCAGGACATGCACCGCCACTCCGGCCAGCAAGAGCCCTGGAATCACAAAGACGTGCAGGGTAAAGAACCGGGACAAAGTCGCGCCGCCGATGATCGGTCCACCGAGCATCAGATGCACCAGATCCGCGCCGACGAAGGGCACGCGGCTGGCGATGGAAGCGCCGATGCCCAGCCCCCAGTAGGCATCCTGATCGAACCGCATCACCTGCCCCGTAAATGCCATGCCCAGGGTCAGGAGCAGAAGAACCACGCCCACCATCCAGGTCAGTTCACGAGGAAACTTGAAGGATCCGAACAGAAATACCTGCACCAGATGAAGGAGCACAATGGCGATCATGAAGTCGGATCCCCAACCGTGCAGCGCGCGAAGATACCATCCCAGCGCCACGTTGTGGTTCAGAAAGTTCAAGCTGGTCCAGGCTTCATTGGCCGAGGGGCTGTAGACCAGCGCCAGCAAAATGCCGGTGACCACCTGCAGCATCAACAGCACCGTAGCCGCACTTCCAAACACATACCACCAACTGGCGTTATTGGAGGGCGTAGGATGTTCAGCGGCCTGCTTGAGCGGCTGGATGAATCCGAGACGATGCTCGAGCCACTTGGAAATCTTCAACCCTGCCATGTCGTTGACCTCGCGGTTGCATCCGGCATGCCGGCGCTGGCGGCCTCCGCCGGTTCGGCTGCTTCAATCTGCACCAGCGGCTTCTCTCGGCAGGAAGCCTCCGTGGACAGAGTGGGCAGATTGCCGGCATGAATCAACAGGCTGTCGCCTGCGATCTTGAACTTGTATTCGAACAAACCGCGCTCCGGCGGTCCGGAGGCCCTGCTGCCATCCTCGTAGTACGCTCCACCATGACAGGGGCAAAGAAACAATCTGGACTCCGAAAACCAGCGCACCGGACATCCCAGGTGCGCGCAGTTGATCGCAAAGACCTGAAAGGATCTCTCTGAGATCCGGCGCACCCAGCAGGAGGTCTTGCCCGTCTCCCCATCGTTGAAGGCCGCCATGGGGCTGCGAAAGTCCGTCAGCCGCGTCTGGCCCACGGGAAAATCGCTCAGGCTACCCAGATTCACCCAGGCGCCGATGTCGGAACGCTTCTTTGCCGCCGGCCCCAGCAGATATCCCACCAGCGGCACGGCGAGAACCGCCCCCACCATGGCATTGAGCCCGACGGCCAGCTTGAACAGGAACACCCTCCGGGTGTGCGCCGCGGCCTTCTCTTCAGGCGACAGGGTGTCCACCTTGGACATTCCCGGGTACTTCAGTAGTTCGCTCATCTATCTCTCTCTCCATCTCCGGTTCTCGATCTTTGTACGAACTGCATATCCTTGACCGAGGATCTGACCTCATCTCTTCGGATGCATCGAAGTGCAGACTAGGGGTGCGAGTAGAACTGACCTGGCGCCGCTACCCGGTGCGAGGCCAACCAGGCGACAATGTCGGTGACCTCTTGATCGGTCATACTGCGGGCGCCTGCTCCTTGCAGGTCTGATCGCCAATCCGGCATCCCCTCCTGAGGCTGGCCGGCGAGGATCAGGCTGCGCAGCCCCTGGTCGCTGATCAGCGCCAGGTAGGAGGGGTCGACGATGGACCCGGTATGCAGCTTTGCATTGACGACGCCTTGGCCGTTGGCGCCGTGGCAACTGGCGCAGAAGGTCCCGTAAGCCTTTTGTCCCGCACCCGGATCGCCGGCGGTGCTACCGGCATAGGCAGGAGCGGCTTGCCCGCCCAGCGCATTGGATCTTCCCCAGGCAGACTCAACTCCCCGCGCCAGAATTGCCACCTGCTGATCGGTCAACATCCCTCCCTGGCTCTTGGCAAAGGCGGGCATCAGCGTTCCCGGAACCCCGTTGGCGGTAATCTTCTGAATGTTGGCGGCGCCCGCAATGGCCAGATACACGGGGTTATTGAGCGAGATAGCATCTCCGTAATCGCCATGGACACCGTGGCACGCGGCACAGTTCTGCCGGTAGAGAAGATGAAAGTCGGTTACCTTGTCCGGCCGCGTCACAGCCGCTCCCGGCCGGCCCGGCGCGTCACGGCAGCCCCCACAGCACAGCCCAACTGCCAGCGCGGCCAGGGAAAGATTCAACCAACGAAGATTCATCGCGAAGTGTCCTCACCATCCGCATCGGCCTCTTCATCATGCGACCGATCGTGGATGTCGCTATGGATACCGGCTCGTATCGAAAATGGAAGCGCCTGGAACTGCGGCGTTCTCACCTTGGTCTGCAGATTGACCACAAAGCCGCACACCAGTCCGAAGGCGATTTGCGAGGCGACATACCAGAACCAGTCGATGCGCTCATTCAGAATGGGGCTGACGACGTCAATCGCCGAGTGCAGGATTCCGGTCAACAACAGCGGAGCCATGATGCCCGCGGTCACAATCGGATATCTGGGAAACATCGGCAGCATGGCTCCGTAGAGCAGCCCGACCAGCAGCGAGGTGAGGCCGTGAATCGCCAGCGCGGCCAACAGGCCGCGCAGATGAAATTCGCTGAGAAAGGCGTTGCTGGCTCCAATCCAACTGATAAACCCTCCCGCGGCCAGCAGATTCATGGCATACCAGATGCTGTGGTACTTGACCCAACCGTAGACGGCTGCCGGCACAGCCATGGCGGCTCCGCCGGCCAGCCCGCCCCGGATGCCTGTGGTGATGCGGAAGGTCTCCACCGGGAGAATCTTGCGCGAGGTGATATCCTCCGGCAGCTTCGCCGCCAGCCTTCGGGAGGTGACCACCGGCACCGGCTCGTCATGAACCTCAACGGGCTGATGGGCTTCTTCAGGAAGCACCTGCCGAAACCAGCCCACGCTGGCTACAGATACAAGCAGCACGCCCAGGATGCTCACCACGACACTGGTAACCATGCCCGTCAGCAGGAGCGCCACTCCCAGAGCCAGCACAACCGGCCATGCGGTTGGCGAGGGGAGATGCAGACCGTGTTCTTGGTTGGGATGACTCACCGGAAACTCCACTTCTTTTGAACTCCTCGGGCTGTCGTATCGCCTGGGTCTCTCCAAGCGGGCCGCGCCTGGAAACGGTGCTGCGGTTCCTTGGGCTTTTGCATCTTGTTACCTGCCGAGCACGTACACCACAAGAAAAACGACAACCCAAACGGCATCGACAAAGTGCCAGTAAAGGGACAAAACCTCAAGCTTCTCCGAGTGGTGGTGGCGCATCTGCCCCCGCAGGGAAAACCAAAGCGCCAGAGTGAGCATGATCAAACCGACCACGACGTGCGAGGCGTGCAGGCCAACCAGGGAGTAGAACGTGGTTCCAAACAGGTTCGTGCCGATGGTGAGGCCATGGTTGTAGATCAGGTCATACCATTCGTGCGCCGTACCCGCGAGAAAGATCCCTCCCAGCAAGACGGTGGCGGCCAGCCACAGGGAGCAAAGCCGCTGTTGGCCACGCCGCAGGGCGGAGACCGCGGCATGCACGGTGAGGCTGCTGGACAACAGGCAGATGGAGGTGAAGATCGGCAGCGACAAGACGTCCTTGGGGGTTGGCCCGTTCAGACTCTTCCCGATGTAGAAGATATAAGCGACGATAAAGATGATGAAGATCGACGCTTCGGCAAGGATCAGACAGACCATGCCCACAATCCCACGGGCGGGAGGATTCCAGGCCATATCCGCGCCGCTCGGCGCCACTGCAACGTCACTCACGCGGTCTCCTCCTTCTGCTTCGCCCGCTGTCGATGGCTCGGCCCTATCTCGTAATCGCCGTCCGGATCGTCAGGATGCTTCAGATCCCAGAGCGGTCTGCGGCTGGAAACCTCTGGCGTCTCGGCAAAATTGTAGGAAGGCGGAGGCGACGGGGTTGCCCACTCCAGCGTCCAGGCATCCCAAGGATCGGGCCCGGCCACAGGCCCTTTGAAGTAAGACCAGATCATGTTGTACACGAACAGCAGCGTGGCCACAGCTTGAACGACCGCACCACTGGAGACGATCATGTTCCAGATCATCCAGCCGCGATCCGCTTCATAGGTATAGATGCGGCGTGGCATGCCCAGCAAACCGGGGACATGCATAAAGTCGAAGGTGAGGTGGAAGCCGATCAGGAAGAGCCAGAAGTGCCACTTTCCCAGCTTCTCGCTCAGCATCCGCCCCGTCATCTTCGGGTACCAGTAGTAAAACGCTGAGAAGAGCATAAAAAGAATGGCTCCCACCAGAACATAGTGGAAGTGGGCTACCACAAAGTAGGAGTTGCCGAGCTGCCAGTCAAAGGGAGCCACCGACAACATGATGCCGGTAAGTCCGGCAATCAGAAACTGGAAGAGAAAGGCGATGGCGAACATCATGGATGAGGTGAACTGAATCTTGCCGCCCCACAGCGTGGCCAGCCAGTTGAAGATCTTGATTCCCGTAGGCACGGAGATCGCCATGGTCGCCAGGACAAAGAAGGTGTTTTCAGCGGCGCCCAAGCCCACGGTGAACATGTGATGCGCCCAGACGCTCAGACTCACAAAACCGATGCCGACTGAGGCTGCCACCATGGCCGGATAGCCGAAGATGGCCTTGCGGGAGAAGACCGGAATGATCTCATTGGCAAAAGCAAAGGCCGGCAGGACGAGAATATAGACCTCCGGATGTCCGAAGATCCAGAAGAAGTGCATCCAGAGCACCGCCGATCCGCCCGCCTGGGTGTCGAAGAAGTGAGATCCCAGGTAACGGTCCAGCATCAACATGATCTGGGCAGCCGTCAGCGGCCCGACGGCGACAAAAGTCAGCCCGGAGGTGACCAGGTACAACCACGGAAGCAAGGGCAGCCGGCTCATCTTCATCCCCGGGCAGCGCATGCTGATGATGGTCGCCACGATGTTCAGCGCCGTGCCGATCGTTCCGATTCCGGTCAGCAGCAGAGACAGCGTCCAGTAATCCGTGCTGTGCCCGGGGGAGAAGACCTTGGCGGTCAAGGGCGCATAAGCGAACCAGCCGACATCCGGCGCGCTTCCGGCGCCATATAATCCGCTGCCGCCGATGTAGCTGTAGTAAAGCAGGATCCCGCCAAAGGCGGAGATCCAGAAGCTGAACGCATTGAGCCTGGGAAACGCCATATCCCGGGCCCCGATCATCAGCGGAATAAGATAGTTGCCAAAGCCGAACAGGATGGGCATGCCGACGAAGAAGACCATCGTGGTCCCATGCATCGTAAACAACCCGTTGAAGACCTCCGGCGAAACAAAGGAGTTGTTCGGCACTGCCAACTGGATTCGCATCAACAAGGCTTCAAATCCCGCCACCACCAGGAAAAAAAGCGCATAGCCGATGTACATCATCCCAATCTTCTTGTGATCGACCGTGGTCACCCACTCATGGAGCACCTCTAACCACAGCCGGGGCCGCGTCTGGTCTCCAGTCCCCTCAGGAACATGTGCCTGGTCGAACGGAATCTGTGTCGCCATCGTGTTCCCCTCCTGAACCGGCCCTAAAAGCGTGGCTCCCTATTTGAGTGAGGTGAGGTAAGCCGTGACCGCATCCAGATCATGGCTATTCAGATGCATCGGCGGCATCAGCGCCCCGGGTTTGAAGTTGGCAGGATCCTGGATGAATCTTCGCAAGTTGGCCGGATTGTTGGCCACCGATCCCGATGCGATCGTGTCCCGGCTGCCCACGTGGGTCAGGTTGGGCCCGAATCTTCCCGTCGCCACCGTCCCATCGATGGTGTGGCAACTGATGCAGGCATTGTGCATGAAAGCATTCCGTCCTTCCGCCACAGCCGGATCCTCCACCGCCGGCCGCTGCTGGCTTGCCACCCAGGCAGAAAACTGCTGAGGGGTATCGGCATAGACGCGGATCAGCATCTTGGCGTGTTGCACACCGCAGTACTGAGCGCATTGGCCCAGATATAACCCCGGCTTCTGGGGATCAATCCACATCGTATTGACCTTATTGGGGATTAGATCCATCTTTCCAGCCAGACGGGGTACCCAGAAGCTATGATCCACATCCGCCGAGGACATCGTCAGGTAGGTTGGTAGGGGATGTTTCGGGTCGCTGATG
>JAKART010000065.1 GCA_021819255.1 Acidobacteriota bacterium | reverse complement strand
GCCTGCGCGGCTCAATGCTCAATGGAAAAACAGGAAGGCCGGCTGCGCAACCTGGCCTCCGCCGGCCTGGCCCGAGATCGCCTTTTGGCCGCCATCACCAGACGTAGGTGCCGACGGCTCCCGGCGGCAGGGAAGTGACTGCGGTTCTGTGGTGATAGCGAATCGCAAACGAGAACGGGAAGTTGCCCGTGTTGGAGACCACCAGAACGATCTTTCCGTCGGGAGTCAGGAAGGCCACATTATCGAGCTGCTCCAGATCGTTGGTTCCAATGCGGATGGAGCCGGGTGGAACGAACTTGGAGAAATGCGCCAGAACATACCATGCCAGGTTGCGTGTCGCCTGATCACCCTGGATGGTCAGCGCACCCCAGCATCCGGTACAGCCGCCGTGGTTGGTATGCGGTCCGGCCTCCGCGTCCGCGGCCAGATTCCACAGCAGCACGTCGCGGCTCCAGTTCCGGGTAGCGCCGATCACAACGCTGTCCACCGGCTCGGCGATATCCAACCCCCGCGAGCGTGGATCCTGCGTCACCGACTGCTCGGTCATGAAGAGACCTTGGCGCGGATAGAGGTTGTGGACCTTGGTGAAGGCCTCGGCCGACCCTCCATAAAGGTGAAAGGCGGTTCCCTGGACGTATTTCCCGGCTGCGGGGTCGCCCAGGATGGAGAGCGGGTACGACGTTACGTCCGGATTGTGATCGTAGATCTGGATGCCGGTCTGGATGCCGGCGCGGGCAAAAGCGGGGCCCAGCGCCTGGGCGATGAATGCGTCCTCTTCGGGAGCAAACATCACCATGCTGGGCGTGTTTTTGGGGTTCAGAGGCTCGTTCTGCACCGTGACCGCGGCCAGAGAGATGCCGGCGGCCTTCATCGCCCGGATATAACGGACGAAGTACTGCGCATAGATCGGATAGTCTTCCGGCTTCAG
The DNA here is from genome assembly GCA_021819255.1 of Acidobacteriota bacterium. GTDB lineage: Bacteria > Acidobacteriota > Terriglobia > Terriglobales > Acidobacteriaceae > Granulicella. The sequence continues at coordinate 8,212 of JAKART010000065.1, read as the reverse complement.
GTGACCCCCCTTCAGATTGTCATTGGTCTTCATCCAGGCGGGAGCCGACCACGGCGACCCAAGGATCCTGATCGCTGGATTGATGGCCAGAATCTGCTGGAGGACAGGAATCACCGCAGCTTGATCCGCCTTCAGACTAAAGCGCTCCAGTTGCGGATCGGCCTGGCCCGCAGGCATGTCGTCATAGGTGTAGGGATGATCATTCATGTCCGACGAGCCGATGCTGACCCGGAGGTAACTGACGTGGATGCCGTCGCCGTCCGGCGCGTAGAGGCTCTTGAGGAGCGCCGCCCGGCTGGCCGACGACATGCGCATCAGCAGCTCGGCGCTGCCTCCGGTAAGGGCAAACCCAAAGCCTTCCATCGACTGGTACTGTTCCATGTCGTTCACCTCGATGGCCGGATCCGAGCTCGCGGCCGAGGAGAAAGAAACCGGGGCTGGCTGCTCCGCCAGCAAGGAGGAGCGATCGCCGGTGGTTAACCAAAGGCGCGCATTGCCTGGCTGGCCAGACTGCGCAGGCAAAGACAGGGTGAGCGAGAGCAGGAAAGCGAGAGATGCGATCTGGATCCGCAATTTCATACGAGTCTCCTCGGTCAACCGGCGATGCAGAAACATGGTTCGAAACAATCGGTTGTTTTCTCGGTGATGGAAGTGCGTGTTCTGCAGCTTGTCAACGATCAAAACAGGATCGCGCCCGGCTTGTCAAACTTTCCCCGCTCATCCCTCGGCGGTCATCCTCGCCTGCGGTTGATGCTGAGACCGGCCATCCTGCTCGTCCGGCCAGAACATCCGCGTCTGTTCCCGATGGGCGAGCGCGAGCAGGTTGCAGCCCGCGGAGGCGATGGCCGTCGAAGATCAATTGCATCGGAAGACGCTCAATTGCATCGGAAGACGCTCGATTGCATCGGAAGACGCTCGATGCCATCGCCTTGTCTCTCGCCCAGGCCTTTATCGTCCGGATCAACCGCGCGCCGTTGCGCGCCGCCATGCCGGGGCGGCTGCGATGCGGTCAGCGCATCTGATTTCGAATCACTTCTCACCTGCGCCAACCGATCCCTTCACGCCCAGTGAACCTCAGCGGCTTCACAACGTGCATACGGTCTGCCGGCAGGATGGTTACTGAAACTGGAGCCAGAACGTTCGAGATGTTTCAAAGCTCCTTCCTCCGGTAAAGACAACGCAGAGGCTGTGCGTCCCGGAGACGGTAGAGACCGGCGCGCTGATGGTCACCCAGTTCGACTCCCAGCTTCCAGTCACGGGCCGACTTACTGTGGCAATCGGCGCGCTTGTCATGCTATCCAGGTAGAACGCTGCGGTGCCGCCGTTGCCGTCGCTGGAGGTCCGCACGGCCACGCTATGGATGGATCCGGCCGCGCCGAAATCAACGTTAGGCAAGCAGGCATAAGCGCTTGAGGTCAGGTAGCCCAGGTCACCATCACCCGTGGAGTCACCGCTATCCTCGGTCTCCAGCCCTTCTTCCTTGCTGTAGCTGGAGCCTTGAATCTGGGCGGTGGCGGCCACATTCCAACTTCCACCGCTTCTCAATCCTGTATAAATACCCTTAACGAATGAACTGCCGTGCGGCAGGAAGTGGCGATTGACTTTGCCGTCGAATCGCCTGTTGCTCAGGAGCGGCAAGCTCGGAGGATGACGCTGCCGCACTGCGCTCCATCGACTGGATACATTGGCCTGCATCTGCATCAGCCGACACAAACATCGCAACGGAGGCAGCGCCTCGCGCCATCTTTCATACGCGCTGCCATGGGAGTTTGCTCTTGGGCAATACATGGAATCGCAGATCTTTCCTCAAAGGCACCGGCGCCACCGCGCTCGGCATGACCGTGGCATCGCTCACGCCACAGGCCTTGAGCGCCGAGAACGATACGCCAACGCCTGACGCTCTGGCGCCCACACCTCCCATGGGTTGGAATAGCTGGTACTGCTTCCGTCGCAACGTCACCCAGGAGGATGTGCGGGCAGCCGCGGATGTCATGGTCTCCAGCGGAATGCGCGATGTCGGCTACAACTACGTCAACATTGATGGAAGCTGGCAGGGTAAGCGCGACGCCAATGGCGTTCTCCAACCGAATGAGAGATTCCCGGATATCAAAAGTCTGTCCGACTATATCCACGCAAAAGGATTAAAGTTCGGGATGTATTCGGGCCCCGGCCCGTTCACCTGTGGCGGCGATCCTGCCAGTTATGGCCATGAAGAGCAGGATGCCGAGACGTTTGCCTCCTGGGGAGTCGACTTCCTGAAGTACGACCTGTGCACCTTCCGCAAGATCATGCTTCACGATGCCCCCAACGATCCGGCGAAACAGTTTGAACTCATGAAGCAGGCCTATGCCAGGATGCACCGGGCACTGCTGAAAACTGGCCGTCCCATCGTCTATAGCCTCTGCCAGTACGGAATCGACTACGTTTGGGAGTGGGGCGCGGAAGTTGGCGGCAATCTTTGGCGGACCTCGCACGACATCCGGCCCGACTATATCACCATGGCCGAAGTCGGCTTCTCTCAGGCCGGACTATCAAAGTATGCCGGTCCCGGCCGCTGGAACGATCCAGACATGCTTCAGGTCGGCAACGGTGGCATGTCGCCCAACGGTGAGATGACCCAGATGAGCCTTTGGGCGATTCTCGCTGCTCCCTTGCTCGCCAGCACCGACCTCACCAAAATGACCGAGCCAACCAAAAGGATTCTCATGAACCGCGAGGTGATCGCCGTTAACCAGGATCCGCTGGGCAAACAGGGCGACCGCGTCTGGCAGAAAGGTCCTGTTGAGCTTTGGGCGAAACCACTTTCGGGCGGCGACGTGGCCGTGGGGCTCTTCAACCGCCTCACCTGGAACACCCCTATCCGGTTTGACCTCGCCGATCTGGGATGGACCGGGCCAGCCAAGGCGCGCGATCTATGGACTCACCAGGAAATTGGAATCATTCGAGATTCCTATTCTGCCTGGGCGCCATCCTGGGGCGTCGTTCTGTTGCGCCTGTCAAAAGCCTGAGCACAAGCAGGCAGCACTCAGGGAAAGATTGAGTGACAGACTGACAGACGATGATCCCGCAAAAAATGATTTGTGCATCCGTTCCGTGGAAGCCGGTTCAGTTTTCTTCAAAAGGAAAGCTTCAGCGAATCCCCTGATCACGGCTGCTTTCGGCCACTCGCGCAAGTCCACGCAAGTTGTCGTAAGCGGCCCGAACCATCCTCTGTCCGCAATTGGCACGGACGCCGGGTAAGGTAAGCAGCAGCGATGGTCCCCTCAAAATGGGTTCGGCTAGGCACGCATCGCTCTCGTGCTCAACCTCACCAGAGCAGGAAGGATTCCAGGAATCGCCGGAACCTCGATGGCGTTCACGGAATCCATGTCTCTGAAAGGCCTGGGAAGCCTCGCGACCGTTCGTCCAATAGGTATATAGTACACCTGACGAAAGCATTCGGAGGCTTTGCCATGAAACCCGTCACACGGAGAAACTTCATCCATCAACTTGGAGTGGGAGCAACCGGCCTGGCACTTGCCAACAGCGCCAATGACCGGGCATTGGCACAAGACGCACAACAGCCCTCCGACAAGCCCGCCAAAAAACCTAACATCGTCCTGTTTCACTCCGACCAGTTCCGCTACGACTTCGTCTGCGCGGCCGGCCAGAACCCTACCGACTGCACCCCCAACCTCGACGCCATGTATCGCCGTGGCACAGTTTTTCAAAACTTCATCACCAATCAGCCACTGTGCTCCCCCTCGCGCTCCTGCCTCATGACCGGCCAATACGCCACCACCACCGGAGTATGGAAAAACGGCCCAGGCCTCCACCCCAACGCCGATACCATCGCCACCGCGCTCACCAAGGCTGGATACTCCGCCAATTACATTGGCAAATGGCATCTCGCGCCCAATAACCCGGTTGGAGCCGGTGCCGTTCCACCACAATACCGCGGCGGATTTACCGGCTACTGGCTGGCGGCGAATGCCCCGGAGATCAGCACGCTACCCTACGACAGCCACTTCTGGGATAACGATGGCAACCCCGTGCCTTACGGCAAAGATACTCATCGCATTGAATTCTTGACGGAAAAGGCAGAATCCTTCCTCCGGCAGAAGCACGATGACCCATTCCTGCTCGTCATTTCTCAGTTGGAACCCCATCAACAGAACGGCCCCTGGAATGGCGACGAATACGGATTCGCGCCGCCCCACGGCTATGCCGAACAATTCCGCAATCCCTATGTCCCGCCCGATCTGCGCTTCTTCCCGGGGGACTGGCCCTACGAGCTGGATAAATACTACGGCGACGTCAAAGCCATCGATGAATCCTTCGGGCGCATCATGAAGACGCTCAAAGAACAGAACCTTGAAGACAACACCATCGTCATCTTCACCAGCGACCATTCCTGCCACTTCCGTACGCGCAACCAGGAGTACAAGCGCAGCCCGCATGAAAGCTCCATCCACGTTCCCTTGATGATCCAGGGCCCTGGCTTTAACAATCGTCAACTCATTCCCGAACTGGTCAGCATGATCGATCTCACCCCAACCATTCTGGATGCCGTCGGTGCCCCCATTCCCTCCTCCATGCAGGGCAAGAGCTTCCTCCCCCTCTTACATGACGAGAAAGCCCGCGAAGACTGGCCCAATGATGTCCTCGTCCAGATCAGTGAATCGGAAACCGCCCGCGCCTTGCGAACGCCCGAATGGACCTACGTGGCTCTGGCCCCCGACGCTCATCCGGCAAGGGATCAGGGCAGCCTCCACTATCGTGACTATCAGCTTTACAACAACCGTGCCGACCCCTATCAATTGCTCAACCTGGCAGGCCGCCTTGACCAGAGAAGCCCCACCAAAGAGCTGCTGCATTATGTCGGAGATCGGTCCATGCCGGAGATCACCGCTCAGCTTCGCGAACGGCTCATGGAGCGCATGGTCCAGGCCGGAGAGCCACGTCCACAGATCTCCTATTGGCCCTACTATGCCTAACTACCGGAAGATCCTGAAGAGCGTCTCTGCTTGAACGGCTTCGGTGAAGAGACGTAAGCTCCTGCGGTCCTCACTCTTGCTCTCCGCTTCGATCCGGCGCTCGCGGAGCAGCCTCGCACAGAGGCTGCCCGCCCCGGTGGTGGAATCTGGATTTGGATCTGGTCTTCTCGCTTCCGTTCGCGCGCACGGTGAACCGCGACAACACGATCAGCTTGCAGAGCCTGGTCTTGCAGATCGAGAAGGTGAGCCGGCGAGGAACCCTGGCAGGATGCAACGTCAAGGTCCAACAGCATCTGGATGGCGCCCTGAGCATCACCTGCGGGCCGCAACGGCTGGGCCATTCAAGCCCCGGCAAGGGAGCACGGCTCGGGAAAACTTCCGCTCTGGAGAAGGCTTTCGAGGGGGTTGTTGAAAGGAGGTTGAGAGGAAAAGTCAAAATGCCGACTTCCCCTCTCATCTTGGAGATCCCGCAAACTGCGCGGGATTCCCATCTTCCAACAACATCGGCGGAGGGCATAGAAATGAAAGCCGGACATTTCACGGGCTAAGGATCACAAACGTCCCGGCGTTGACAAAACACTTTAAGAGGTGCTAGGCTTCGGCCATTCTTCGCGGCGGAATCGGAGGAGGCTGCTGGCCGGCATCGCTCCGACCCAGGATCTTTTCGGAACGAACGGCGCAGCAGGGGCAAGCGGCTCATGTATGAGCGGTCCTCCGGCGGCCGTCAAGGATCTGCTTGTCCTAATCTGCTTTGTGTTCGAACAACGGTGGCCGAGATGAGAACGATCATCAACCCTCCCACTGTCCCGCCTGGACTGGCTGGCGTCCCCGTTCCAACAGGGATGCCGGGCAAGAGATCCGCAGTCCTGACTCATGGCGCCGGTGGTTCATGGCACGAGGCTTGGCTCTGCCGCTCCGTAGAACAGCTTGGCCCGCGACAAGAAATACCTCACGACGGTGTGCGATCGGCCCGACGCGAGGGATCTACGCTCCTTCGCCGCGCTCCAGTTGCAACAATCTCACGAGCAAACCGTTCCGGGCTGAACACTCCAGCGGATTGGACCGCAGCCATCGTGAAGATCTGCGGAGCCGGCCAACAGTTCTGCCCGAGCCGTTCAGTAGACAATCCGGTGACGTGAAGCGGAGCGCCATTCGTTGACCCGCCCAGCCATACTCTTTCACCTTCTCTATTTTTCGAGAGACTCAGACAAGCTTTTCCGGAGGAATCCATGATTCGTAAGTTCATCATCTCTGGCCTGGACTGGCCCGTCGGAAACCGCTTTACCTTTCGGTCATCTCGTCCCGCGTACCGCCATCTTGCCGTCCCGGCTTTGATGCTGGCGATCGGCGTCCTTATCGTCTTGAAAACTCCCTGCGCTCGCAGCCAGGTCGTCACAGCGACCCTGCAAGGCACAGTTCAGGACCACTCCGGAGCCATGATTCAAAAGGCTACCGTCACCGTCACGAACACCTCCACGAACATCTCAACCACGGCCCTGACCAATAGCGAAGGACGGTTTGTCTTTCCCGCCCTGCTGCCTGGCGGTCCATATACCGTGAAGGCGGATGCGCCCGGCTTCAAGACGAGCCTCCAGGCCGGGATTCATCTGGACGTGAACCAGATGGCCGCGATCAGCCTGGTGATGGAGGTCGGCTCTCAGTCTCAGCAAGTTCAGGTCACCGCCGATGCGACCCAGCTTCAGACGACCGATGCCTCCATCGGTCAGGTAATCAACAACCGCGACGTAGTCAATCTGCCGCTGAACGCGCGCAACGTCTTCTCCCTGATGTTTCTCGTTCCGGGAGTCGTAGGAGGCGTCAGCTTTCAATACAACAGCCTGAATATGTCGGTTGATGGCGGCCGTCCTGGCAGCACCAACATTCTGATCGACGGCATTCCCGCATCCCCGACGATCATCAATCCCATAGGCGGCTTTTCCGTCTTCCCTTCCGTAGATGCAGTTCAGCAGTTCAAGATGCAGGCCAATGCGTACTCCACCGAGTTCGGACGCACCGGCAGCGGCATCGTGAACGTGATCCTGAAGTCAGGAACCAATCAGTTCCATGGAAGCCTATATGAGTTCCTGCGTAACTCCGCGCTTGATTCCAACACATTCTTCAATAATCGCGCCCATAAGCCGTTACCGCTCTTCCATCGTAGCCAGTTCGGAATCAGCCTCACTGGTCCAGTCTTCATCCCGAAGCTATACGACGGGCGAGATAAGACCTTCTTTCTCTTCTCTTACGAGGGCCTGCGCCAAGGCACGGAGAGTGAGGTCACGACCAGCGTTCCCACTGCTTTAGAGGACGCCGGCGACTTCTCACAGACCCTCGACTCGTCCGGTCAGTTGGTTACCATCTACGATCCGGCAACCACAGTCCTCAATCCAATCTCCAACACATACACTCGCCAGAGCTTTACCAGTGAGTATAAGGAAGGGCCGGGGAACACGGCGTTCTGCGGAGGAGATATCAACTGCATCCCCGCGAGCCGCATGGATCCGGTGGCTGCTGCGATCCTTAAGTACTATCCGCCTCCAAACCAGCCTGGCACCACTTCAGGACAAAACAACTACTTTGCTTCGGGCGTCAGCACCCTGAACATCAACACCTTCGATTCGCGAGTGGATGAAACCATCAACGCTCATAATCAGATGTTCGTGAGCTACGAACATCGCGCCCTCGACCAGCCGCCCACGATATTATTCCCCAAAGCCTATTCCATCGCGGAAGGGGGCCAGAATCAGCCCCAGACTGCAAATACGGCTGCGATCGATTACACGCATGATTTTGGACCCAACTTCATCATGGAGGTCCCTTTTGGATTTGCGCGATCAGCCATTAACTTTACTCCCCTGAGTGCAGGTTTTGACCCTGTGAAGGAGCTCGGCTTTCCGAGCTATATCGACTCCAACAATCCGACCAACCTCCTGTTTCCGGGTATTGGACCTGCAAATTACTACACGCTGGGAGATGCTGCGCCCGGTCAGACCCGGCACGGCGGGTTCAACATGTTTTATCTCGGGGTCCGGAACAGCAAGGTATATAAGAACCACCTCATCAGCTTTGGCGGAGAAGCGATGTGGCTGCAGGCAAATGATGAAGAGACACAGGCTCCGACCGGAAGTTACAGCTTTTCGCAGGCTCTCACCCAAGGCCCAAACCCAAATGTCGCTACGCAGACGGCAGGGAATGCGGTGGCTTCTTTATTGCTGGGACTGGGCTCTGGCGGAACC
>JAKART010000064.1 GCA_021819255.1 Acidobacteriota bacterium | reverse complement strand
CGCATTATCGGCCGGGTGCGACTTGCCCGCCATCAGGACCTGCAGTCCGCCGATCCGGCCGGCGATCTCCATAAGGCGCTCCGGGGAGTGCAGCACGAGACTGGCGCGCTTATAAGTTGCCACACGGCGGGCAAAACCCAGGGTAAGCACGTTCGGGTCCAGCACCATTCCGGTGCGCTGCCTTACCGTATCCAACAGGCGCCGCTTGCTGATCTGGTGGGTGGCCTCGATCACCTCGGGCTCAATGCCGTACACCGAACGGAAGTAATGCTGATCCTGGCGCCACGCCGGAATCTCGTTATCCAACAGAGCCTGAAACGGCTGGGAGAGCCAGGTGGCGGCATGCACTCCGTTGGTGATGGCATGCACGGGGTACTCCGGGAACATCTGTTGCGAGACCTTGCCATGCAGCATGGAGACGCCGTTGACAAAGCGCGAGAAGCGCAGGGCGATGTAGGTCATGTTCAGCAGGTCATTGTGCAGCGCCCCGAAGCGTTCAATCGCCGCGGAGCGGTCAGCCCCTAACACCTGCATCATCTGGTCCAGCCCAAACTTGTCGTGCCCGGCCGGAACCGGGGTGTGCGTGGTAAAGACACACTGCTGCTTCACCGCCTCCGCATCCGCTTCAGTGGCGCTGCTCAGGGGAGCCGGAGCCACCCGCTCCTCCAGCAGCCCAATCGCCAGCAGAGCGGCGTGGCCTTCGTTCATATGACATACCTCAGGCTGGCAACCCAGAGCATGCAGCAAATGGATTCCCCCCAGCCCCAGCACCGCTTCCTGACAGAGACGGTAATACGTGTCGCCGCCGTACAGATGATCCGTCAGCCGGCGATCCCACGGATCGTTGCCCTCGACATCGCTGTCCAGAAGAAATACCGGAATGATGTGGCCGGTGACGCCCACCACGTCAAATCGCCAAGCGCGGAGCGTGATCTCCCGGCCCTGCAAGGGGAGGGTCACCGTCTGCCCCGCTTCCGGCAAAGTGGTCTCCGGAGACCACGTCACGTCGCTCTCCGTCTGCTGGCCGGAGCCATCCAGGTGCTGCTCAAAGTATCCGCGCCGGTGCAACAGCGAGATTGCGACCATGGACAGGCCCATGTCCGCCGCAGAGCGCAGAGTGTCGCCCGCCAGCATGCCCAGACCGCCAGAGTAGGTCGGCAGCGTCTTGGACAGGGCGATCTCCATCGAAAAGTACGCGACGGTGCGATCGGAGATGTCGAAAGGAGCGGATGGGATGCCAGTCGATGCAGGTGACTGAAGATTCATGAAAACGTGATCCTCTTCTGGTTCAGGCTCAATACCTCGCTTGGGCGTTCTTCGCCGGCGGGATAGCCGAATCTGACCGGGCGCTGCGTTCGCAATCGGAAGATGGATCGGCGGCGATTCAGCCCTGATCAGGGCTTGGTTTTCGACGCCGCCGACAGCCACTTCTCCAGACGTCAGTTTATCAAGGTTTAAATCAGAAAATCGACCGATGAATCGATTGCGTCATGCGTAAATATGAACCAATGTGGCGCCGGGCCCGGGGGTTTCAGTTGCAGGCCGGGCAGATCGCCGGTCGCAACGCCACGGCGCTGGACTCTGCATCGCCTTGAATGTTCATCTTGAGCAGACTCTGGTCAGACACTTTTGAAGCCGAACTTGAGATAGAACAGACCTACGGCGAAAGCCAGCACCCAGGCCAGCGTGGCGTTCACCAGCGCGGCAGGAACCTTCTTGCGCGCGGCGGCAATCAGTAGAATCAGCGCATAAAAAGCCAGCATCAGCAGGATGCCGTCATAGACGAAGACTCGGCCGGGGCCGATGCGGAAGCTGAGCGCGGGCAGATGGTGAAGGGCGGGAAGAAGGACTGACCCGGCGGCAAAGGCCAGCAGGTACAGAATGAACTGAAGAACGATCGATAGAACACGCTTCATCGGGCTTTCCTTTCTTTACTTTACTCTCCATCCGCGCAGGCTGCGAAGAGGCCGGCTCGGAGAATCCGGTATGGCTCCGAACTCGCCCGGCCGAGCTACTGAGCCGCCTCGAAGGCGGCCAGCCGCCGCTCCAGCTCCCACTGCGCCGCCGCCTTTTCGCTGCGGTTGAGCAAGGCTGCGCAGGCTGGGGACGGCCGGCTGGCCGGGGTGATGGGAGCTGCGCAGGGCGCTTGCCGTCTGCTGAAGTCGTCCGGGTGAGCCCACAGGCTTGGGCCATGCAGAAACGCGTGCTCCAGCGAAGTTCGAGCCGAGCGCTTCAAGTCCAGGTAGGTCAGCCCCTGCTCCTCCACCCCGCGCACATACTCATGGGTGAGGTCGATGCGAGAGACGCCCTCGTCATCGGTGGACAGCGCCCAGGGAACATGCGCGGCCTGGTAGGCCCGCAGCGGATGCGACCGGCCCTGGATCCCCAGGATCACCGCATTGGAGGTCAGGTTGATCTCCACCATGATGTGCCGGGCGGCCATCTCTTTCAGCAGAGCCTGGGCACGGTCTTCATAGAGAACGTCCACGCCGTGTCCGATGCGTCTGGCGTGGCCCAGGTCGATGGCCTCGCGGATATGGAAGCTGAGGCCCGCGGGAGGAACCATCCCCGGGGCCAGCTCACCGGCATGCAGCGTCACCGGCACCTCAGGATAGACGTGGTGCAGATAGTCCAGCATCTCCATCTGGAGGTGGTAATCGCGCATCGAGAGATACCCATCCTCGGGCATGACAAAGTTGATGCCCACCACATCGGGCGAGTCAGGATCGGCTCTGCGGGCCGCCGAGACCACCTCAAAGCCCAGCAGCGTCTGCGCAAAGACCTGCTGCGGAGGATAACCGCGCAGCACCTGATAGAGCCAGTGGACCCTCACCGCGCAAGCTGCGGAAGCCGGACCTGCGCCCGAAGCCTGCGCGCCGCCCGCACAGTGCTCCAGAGCGTTGCGCCGCTGTTCGGCGGCGGCGAACTCCGCTCTGTCCACGGCTAGCTCGTCATCGAGCCCCGCGGAGAGAAGCCGCCGGCGCAGTTGCGCCAGTTCGGCAAAGCTGACGTCGCGGCCCGCATCGGCAGGCCAACCGAGTTTGTAGCCCAGCGCAGCGGCGCGGGAGAACTGAGGAGTATGCATGATCTCCAGGTACTGCTCGTTCTGCGCCGCGGCGCGAGTTACCACCTCGTCCAGCCACTCGCCGGCATCGCCCTTCAGCGCGCCGAAACGGGCAAAGGTCGAGAAGAACTGATCATGGCCACTCACTCCCTGACTGGGTACGAAGGAACGCATCGAGAGGCTGTCCACCAGATCGTCATACAGCGTCTGATCCTGCAGGACAGAACTCGCCGCAACCTCACCCGAGGCGCAAGCCGTGCGCTGAGCCGGATCTGGAGCCACCAGGCGGACCGCATCTCGGCCTTGGGGCGTCGCCGGACTGGCGTGGCCCAGGGAGGCGACACAGAGGCCCTGGCGAGCCGCCTCAACGATCAGGGTCTCCGCGTAGACTGCGCCCGAGAGGTGCATGTGCAGGTCGGCGCCCTTGGGAAAACCTTTGAGCATGGCGTAGAGTTCTCCCGGCCCCATCGCTTTGGCCCGCTCCAGCGCGTGCGTAGCGCGGGCCTCGCCGGGGCTCATCCCGGCGCGAGACGCAGCCTCCGCTCTGACCGGCGCAGCCGAGGTTGCGGCTTGTCCGCTCTGCAAGGCGGAGCCACACGCGGAGCCACTCAGGGCGAACAGGCCCCACAAGATGAAGAGAGCGAAGCCGGCAGGTTTCATGCCTCGATGCCTTTCCTTGCTTCAAGTGCTTGAAGAATATCGCATGGAGCTCTTCTTCAGGGAACACCGGATTCAGCGCGGCACGGCTTCTCGAGACGCGCCCGGCCGGCCAAGGGCTCGCTGAGAACCGAGCATCGCTTCAAGTGCATCCCGGGGGCCGCGGAACCCTGGGCGCGGGACGTCATCCTAAGGAAGCTCTGATCAAGTTCCAAAGGCGCGGTTGATGCGTCGAACGAAGTAGGGGACCCGGAAACGCAATGCGCCAACTTACCTTTGCTATCCAGCCGAGTTTTGAAAAGTACGCGCGCAAGAGCCGCCGCGAAGAGTTCCTGACAACCATGGAAGCGGCTGGTCCGTGGAGTGAACTGGAGGCTCGCATCGCTCCGCACTATCCCAAGGCGGGCAAAGGCCGTCAGCCAGTGGGCCTGGGCGTGATGCCGCGGATTTACTTTCTGCAGCACTGGTTTGCGTTCTCCGACCCGGGCGCCGAGGATGCGCTCTACGAGTCGCCAGTACTGCGCGCATTCCTGCGGCATCGATCTGGGCCGGGCGCCGGTGCCCGATGAGACGACGATTCTCAACTTCCGCCATCTGCTGGAAGCCAACGATCTGTGCGGGGAGATGCTGAAGGTGGTGAATCACTATCCGGCCTCGAAGGGGCTGCGCATCGCCACGGGCACGATCGTGGATGCCACGATCATCGCCGCACCGGGTTCCACCAAGAATGCCAAGAAGGAGCGAGATCCGCAGATGCATCAGACCAGGCAGGGAAACCAGTACTACTTCGGTGCGAAGGCGCACATCGGGGTGGACTCGAAATCTGGCGTGGTGCATTCCGTATGCACGTCGGCAGCTTCTGTGCATGACAAGCACATGCTTCCGGACTTGCTCCACGGCGAGGGAAAAAGGTCTGGGGTGATGCCGGTTATCAGGGGCAGACCGAGGTGATTCATGAAGCCGCGCCCCATGCGCAGGACATGACCAATCGTCGTGTCAAAAGGAGCAATGGCGTGGTGGACCAGGAAGAGAAGCGCAAGAATCGCAACAAGTCCCGCGTACGCGCCAAGGTGGAGTGGCCTTTCCGCATTCTCAAGCGGATCTTCAGATACACCAAGGTGCGCTATCTTGGTATTAAGAGGAATCACGAGTGGCTGCTGGCGACGTTCGCGATGATTCATCTTTATCAGCACTGGAAGAGGTTGGCCCCTCTGGGGGCGTAGTATGTTTGGAGGCCGGAATGGCCTCCAGACGAACGCTGAACCGCAGCAAAGAGCAATGTTTTCGCCTATTGCAGGCGGTTGTTCCGTGATTTCTGGACTTTCCGCCAGAACTGGGTGTGCCTCGAATTTCGAGCCCCTTGATCAGAGCTTCCTTAGAGAACCAGCTGGTGCCATGGGAGCCAAATAGATGACGCTGGGGCCGGGTTTCAAATTGCAGCGCAGAGACTTCCTCAAAATCGCCGGTGCGACTACCGTCTGCAGCCTCGCGCCTGCTGCGGGCGCAACTCGGCTGCACAAAATCTCCATCCTTCTCGACCCCGATGATCCAAATGCTTCCACACCTCCCGTGAAGTGGGCGGCCAATCGCCTTCGCCAGGCACTTGCATTGAAGAACGTCGTGTGCGAATTCATCGCTTCAGCGGATGCAATCAACAACTCCAGTCTCTGCATCGTCGCAGCGGCACCTGCTTCAGGATTAGCCAAGTACTTTCCGCCAGCATCCAGGGATCCCAATCCGCCCGACAGCATCCGTCTCGCTCCCGGCAAGCTGACAGAGTCGCCGGCCGTTCTGGTCTCCGCCACAAATTCCCGCGGTTATATCTATGGGCTCCTGGAGTTGGCTGAGCGCGTCCATTTCAACGTCGATCCTCACGAAGCGCTTCACCTGGCAGCGCCCATGCAGGAGCAGCCGGCAAACAAAATCCGCTGCGTCAGCCGTTACTTTTGCAGCGAAATCGAGGACAAGCCCTGGTATTACGACCGCCAATTCTGGTCTGCCTATCTCGATGCGCTCATCACCAACCGCTTCAACCGCTTCGGTCTTGCCTTCGGGTTGGAATACGACTTTCCTCGCGGAGTCACCGACGACTATTTCTACCTGCCCTATCCCTATCTCGTTGAGGTTCCCGGCTATAGCGTCGTTCGCGTCATGCAGCTTCGCACCGCCGAAGGCAAACCGCTCCCCGAACCGGTACCGCTCAGCGCAGAAGAACGCACTCGCAACTTCGAGGCGCTGAAGTTCATAGCGGGTGAAGCCAGCTCGCGCGGCCTCCACTTTCAGCTCGGCATCTGGACCCACGCCTACCAATGGACCGACAGCCCCAACGCATACCACCGCATTGAAGGCTTAACGCCACAGAGTCACGCTGCGTATTGCCGCGATGCGCTGGCAATCATCCTGAAAGAATGCCCGCAAATCCAGGGACTCACCATGCGTGTCCACGGCGAAAGCGGCATTCCGGAGGGCAGCTACGGCTTCTGGAGAACGCTCTTCGAAGCCATCGCCAACGCCGGCCGCACGGTTGAAATTGAAATGCATGCCAAGGGTGTCAACCAGACCATGATTGACATTGCTGTGGCTACCGGAATGCCCGTCAAACTCGGCGCCAAGTACTCCGCTGAGCACCAGAGCCTCGGTTACAACCAAGCCGACATTCGAGCCCTCGAGATTCCCAACCCGAATCGGCACATCGATTCTCGCCTCTTCAGTTTGAGCTCCGGGTCTCGCTCCTTCACGCGCTACGGCTACGGGGATTTTTTGAAGCAAGGCAGCAAAGCCGAGCTGATGTTCCGCCTTTGGCCGGGAACTCAGCGCCATTTGCTCTCAGCCGATCCGGAGATGGCCGCCGCCTACGGGCGGACCGTGCATTTCTGCGGCGCATACGGCATCGATCTCATGGAGCCGTTAACCTTCAAAGGCCGCGAGGGCTCTGGCCACCCCGGCAGCCGCTGCGCCTATGCCGATCCCTCGCTGAATCCCGATGCCGACTGGAAGAAGTACGAGTATTACTACCGCGTCTGGGGCCGCAAACTCTACAATCCCGACTCTGACCCGGAAGTCACCCTCCGGTATCTCAAGAACCTCTTCGGCCGCGGGGCCGTCGACATCGAAGCTGCCTGCGCCAACTCCTCCCGAATCCTAGCGCTGGTCACCTCTGCGCATCTGCCTTCGGCATCGAATCATGCTTTCTGGCCGGAGCTCTATACCAACATGCCCATCGTGCTTGACAGCGAGCCTTCGCCCTACAACGACACGCCCAAACCAAAATGTTTCGGAACCGTAAGTCCGCTTGATCCGCAGCTCTTTTCCACCATCGTCGAACACACGCAGGACCTGCTTGCCGGAAGCCTCAACCCCAAGTATTCGCCGATTGAAGTGGCCCAGTGGATTGAAGACTTCACAACCGCTTCCAGCCAAGCGCTTTCCAAAGCCCGCGATGCTTCTTCCACCACCACCTCACCGGAGTTTCGCCGCATCGAGGAAGACCTTCTGATTCAGAACGGCATAGGCTCGTTTTGGGCGGCCAAGCTGCGCAGTGGCGTGCTTTATGAAATCTTCCAGCAGACCGGTGACCCACAAGCCGGCCACCTCGCGCTTGGTCACTACAGAAGGGCGCGGGAGGCGTGGGCGAAGATGGCCAAGCGCGCTAACTATGTCTATGTCTCCGATATCAGCTATGGCCGTGTGCCCTTACGGCGCGGTCACTGGGCCGATCGTCTCCCCGGCATCGATGCAGACATTGCCGCAATGGAGCAGAAACTCCAGTCGCCGCCATCATCGAACCCCGCGCGCAACCCTCGCCAGGCAATCGCCGCAGCCACGGGCCGTCCTCATCGGCCGTTCGTGCCATGCACGCACACTCCGCCGGAAAGCTTCGCGCCCGGCCAGCCGCTCTCCCTCTCACTGCGTGTCTCCAGCATAGCCGGCCCCAACGCTCTCACTGCGGTTCGTCTCTATTACCGTCACGTTGACCAGGCGGAACGATGGACCTCAACCGAGATGAAGGGCGTTGCGGGCAGTTACACCGCCGCCATTCCCAGCGACTACACACAGTCGCCCTTCCCGTTGCAGTACTATTTCGAATTGGAGCACGCAAATCAATCGGCATGGCTCTACCCCCCATTCAACTCCACGCTCTCAAACCAGCCCTACTATGCGATAGCCAAAAGAAACGAGTGACCTGTGCCAGAAGCGCTAAAGACCCGCCTTGCGGCGGGTTCGTTTAGGAATCTTCTGCTTATCTGCTTGTTTCAGCAGAACCCAACCGGTAGTAGTTCAGAGTTTTCCGAGCGATACGGAAAGGTCAGATCCGCCGCGTATCTGCACGTAAGGCACAGGCCCACGAGTGGCTCCGAGACCGAGCAGGGTCTGAAAAGCTGCCATGGGTGTTTGGCGGCGATTGTGGCGGAAGACGAACTCATCCAGGTAAACCTGGAGTTGCTCGCGACTGACGCCGTGGTAGGTACCGATCAACCACTGTTGCAGGTTCCCGATGGCCCGATCGGCCAGTGGCATCACCGATTTCGAACCTTTGCGAAGATCGCTTTGCAGGGGCTGTGTGCGTGGAACATGTCGGAACCCCGCCTGTTCAAAACGGGTGAAGCTTTTCAGACCGTCCGTGTAGATGGTCGATCCAGGAGCCGCATTTTGTTGGACGAACGCATTTAGGGTCACGCTCTTGAAGTCCGGGATGACCGCCATTCGTACTCGTCCTGACGCCTTTCCTCGCTTCTCCACAGCCACGATGACCAAGGCCGCTTTCCGGCCTTTCAGTTGACGACTTCCCCGCAGACCAGCCTGCGTGCCTCCAACCCAAGTCTCGTCCACCTCTACTTCGCCCCACAGCGGCTCTCGCTCCAGGTTCACCATCGCTCGGCGGAACTTATGAAGCATCATCCACGCCGTCTCGTAACACCCCAGGCCGAGTTGATGCTGCAAGAGAAGTGCCGAGATGCCGCGCTTATCGGTGGTCATCAGGTACGCGGCCCAGAACCAGACTGTCAGTGGGAGCTTCGTGTTGTGAAGGACTGTACCCGCCGTCAGTGATACCTGGTGCCGGCAACGAGTGCACTGCCAACGCCCCAGCCCGGTCAATTCATGAGCACTCTGGTGACTGCACTGCGGACACACGAAACCCTCTGGCCATCGGCAGGCAGCCAGATACGCTCGGCACGCCTCTTCTGTGGCGAATTGGGACTGGAATTCGCGAAGGTTCTTCGGAAATGCTGGACGCGGCACGTACCTACACTACCCCTTGTGGCCTGCTGAAACAAGCAGATAAGCAGAAGGAATCTAATACTACAGTTGTAATTGAGGGGTGAAGGGCAGAGAGTTTTGTCTTTGGTAGTGGAAGAACTTGGCGAGGAATTGGTGTCGTCGTCGCCAGTCAGACCACGCGAGAAGATGTCGGGGGCCGAGCCAAC
>JAKART010000063.1 GCA_021819255.1 Acidobacteriota bacterium | reverse complement strand
CAGTTTTGAGAAAACCGCAGACAGCTACTTGGCGCTACTCCACCTTGCCGCCGCTCTGATCTGTTGGAGACGGACAATCACTATTTACGGATAAGTTATAAGCTGGCTCGCTCGCTCTGTCCAGCTCTTGGCGATCGTGGGGTCGTTCATCATACCCGGCTGTTGCTGCATGCCATCCAGGAAAAAGATCCCATTTACGACCTCGTCATTCACACGCTGCAATAGTTGATCTACATAGGTCTGAAGATCCCTATCATCCTCGAAAAGAAATGGGATCTCAGAGCGGGCGAGGCGAGCGCTCCGAGAGAGGGAGGTAACCTTTTCGCGGCTATT
The DNA here is from genome assembly GCA_021819255.1 of Acidobacteriota bacterium. GTDB lineage: Bacteria > Acidobacteriota > Terriglobia > Terriglobales > Acidobacteriaceae > Granulicella. Next base: position 8,847 of record JAKART010000063.1, on the reverse strand, counting down.
CGCATAAGGGAGGTCCGTCAGGAGTTCGCAAAAGGTGCTATAGACAGCCATTCTGCGTTCATAGAGCTGGTGCCGGAGTTGCTCCCTTGCCAAGCGTCGCTGCCAGCGATTGAACGACAAAGTCACGGCGAGGACAGCTACCGAGACAGCCACTGCCGCGAAATCTCTCAGCCCCTTCAAAACATGCTCGGCCATGCACATACGCTCGTCTCAGATTCTAGCCCCCTCGGCAGCCCCGCCGGCTATTTGCCTATACGGCTGGAAGGCTCTTCACAAATTCTTCCAAGTGTTCCCGGAGCAGTTTCTCCATCTTGCCGTCCCCACACTCGTAGGTCAGCTCGGCGGTATAACTGACACTGCCCGCCTTCGCATGTGTGCGAATCTCGACGCGCCCCGACCACACAAGCTCGTCTTCCGCCCCGTTCGGCCGCAGCCCTTCCACGGGAATTACTTTGCCAAATGACATGTTTTTACCTCCTTCGTCACGATGTCTGTCAACATATAAGATCTTAAAGATGAGCGTCTTACGAGACGCTCTCTCAAGTGCGACCGTCTGGAACCTCGCCGGGGGCCAGGCATTGTGCTTCCGGCGGCGGGCAGTTCAACGCTCCGCAGCCCTGTCCGCGGGGCCCCGGCATTGCACGCCCCGTGGGTGTGGCATGGCAGTGCAATGCCGCTCGAATCGTATTCGCTCAAGATGGGGTCTACGGGGCGCTCACTTCGCTTTATGCCCCACCCGTAATCATTGGCGGTCCTCAGAGCAGCCGCGGATCGATGCTGCACGGACGAGGTGAACCGATCTGAACTTCACTGAATCGCTTGTGGTTGGGATTCAGAAGATAGTTATACTCTTCAGGCACAACCGCGCTCGGCACGGAGAGCACGGGACTGCCGGCGCGCGATACCCAGTCGTCGCCGATTTGCTGCGTAGACCTCGCCGGCGGATGCGTTGCCCAGTCCGCAGGCAGGCTTGAGGCAGAGAGTTCTTCAAGAAGTTCCTCATCGAACCAGAGCGGATAGATGAGGTAAGGCTGCACAATCGTGCCCCTTCCTACCGCGCCACCCTCCAGGTGAACCAGCACCTCGAGCACTGCCAAGGAGCGTTGCGCGCTCGCGTAGACCGCCTCAGTCCCTACGCTGTTCCACCTGCCGCCGTACAGCCTTGCTCCCGCTCCCGAAAATGCTTTTCTCCTCTCGGGCTGTTTGGTGATCCGGTAGGCCTCGATCAAGAGATGGTCCCATCTTCCAACCGGCCAATCAATGCGCGCACCTCTCGGGCGCCAAACTCATTCTTCGCATAATCGATCGCCTTTGCTCCGCCGAAGTTGAGTCTCCGCTTCGAAGTGAGCCAGGAGCGGGTTCGCTCCGCATCGCCATCGAAGAGCTCCAGGGCGGCTTCCCATATTTCAGCAAGACGCAGCAGTTGTTCCGACTCACGCCGGTCAAACGCGCCCGCCTCTCGCCGCCGCGCGACTGTCCTTTCGGGGACATCGAGGTAGTGCGCAACCTCCTGCTGGGTCAGTCCTGCCGCCTCCAAAAACCTTTTGAAGGCGCTCCAGGACAACCCGGCAGTGGCAGCATGGATAAGCGCAGGCACGTCCATGCTCTTCAGACCAAGTGCCCTGCCGATCGGCGACTCGGATCTTGCGGTAGATCGAGGAACAAACGGAGCGATAGGCTTCGTTGCAACTGCCATACGCGTATTCTACTCCGGAGTTGCCACAATTGCATCTTCTAAAGCAATAATGACATGTTTCTCAGATGGATACGAACGCGAGCCTTCCTTGAATGGATTGGCTTGAAAAATACTCTTTGCAGCCGGCTTGCTGTAATGGGCTCCTTCCGGCAACTGCTCGCGACTTCCAACCCAACCTGTATGGATCCAGAGGTCTAACTCTGCAGGCGCTGTGCCAGATGGGTGCAAGGGGTTCTTCTTCGTCGGGTTGTTTCCAGCTTGCCTTACAGGCATAACGGATCATTCTTGAGGGGTCCTGCAGCTCACAAGCTCTGCGGCGTCCGGGGCTCTCTGCCACAACCGGCAGGAACCTGCCGGCTCGGCCATAGGACCGCTCGGGGAGAGCGCTGATGTTTGTTCCGTCCACGTTTGCTGTGGCGTTGCCGATGACCATCTTCAGCACCGTCTGCTGGGGCTCGTTTGCCAACACCTTCAAGGGCGCCCGGAACTACCGCTTTGAGCTCTACATACCACGACTACGCTCTGGGCATCTTCCTGGCTGACCTGCTGCCGGCCCTTACCATGGGCAGCTATGCGGGCGCGGGCCAACCGCCTTTCTCGCCAACCTCCACGGGGCCGACGATCGGAACCTGCACTATGCTGTGCTTGGCGGGTTCATCTTCAACATCGCGAACGTGCTGCTGATCGCCGGCATTGAGATTGTAGGGCTCGCAGTCGCGTATCCCATCTTCATTGGAATTGCCCTGATCGAGGGGGTTGTCCTGAGTTATGCCATCCAGCCGCGGGGTAGCGCTCTGCTGCTGGGCGCAGGCGTCCTGATGGCCGTGGTGCCGTCATCCTGGCGGGCAAGTCCTACGCCTCGCTGCGCTCGGAGGCCGAGAGCGTCTCCAGAAAAGGAGTCGTGGTCTGCGTGATCTCCGGAGCGCTGATGGGCCTTTTCGCCCCGTTCCTCACCCGGGGAATGCCCCGTGGGCACACCCTGACTCCCTACACCGCGGCCGTCTTCCTGACCTTTGGAGCCCTCCTCTGCTGCTTCTTCTTCAACACCATTCCGATACGGCGACCGATCGTCGGCACCCCCGTTTCCGCCAACTACCTCCACGTACCGGCTGGATACCACGCCCTGGGTCCGCTCGGAGGCGCCATCTGGGGCTGGGCACGGCATTCAACTTCATGGCGGCCAGCCTGGTCGGGGTGGCTATCTCCTATGCCATCGGGCAGGCCTCCCCATGGTGGCCTGCCTGCGGGGCGACTTCGTCTGGAGGGAGTTCAAGGGCGTCAACCGCGAAGTCAAGAGCCTTCTGACAGGGATGGCGATCTGCTACCTGCTTGCGCTGGTGTTGATTGCACGTGCGTATGCTGGTTGAAGACCTGCGCTCCCTATCCGGATCAGGTCAGGGTCCGGCGCAGGAAGACAGGAAGAAGAAGATCCGGCCAGGAGAAAGAGGAGAGACAGTGATTCTTGAAGTGGGAATTTTGACGGTGCGGCCTGGTGAGGAGGCGGCCTTTGAGGCCGCCTTGAAGACGGCGCAGCCGCTGATCGCAGCCACACCGGGCTTTGGGTCCATCGCTGTCCGGCGTTGCGTGGAGACGCCCAACCAATATCTACTGCAAGTACAGTGGAGAAGCCTGGAGGATCACACCATCGGCTTCCGTCAATCGGACCGCTTTCCGCGCTGGCGCGAGCTGCTGCATCACTTTTACGACCCGCCCCCATTGATCCAGCACTACGGCGAGTCTGTGCTCGACCTGAAAGCATAGGATCGGCGCCCGGCGGGAGGGTCCCGCGGAAGGGAAAAGGCAGCGGCGACCAGGCCCGGCGCTGAGCATCGATCCCTGCTTTCGATCGCTCGCCGGGAGAAGGGAAAAGAGCGCCAATCTATGGGAAAGAAGATCGTCGTGCTGGGCAGTTATGTGGCCGATGTGGCCTTTCGCGCCGCTCGGCTGCCGGTCTGGGGAGAGACGCTGCTGGGCAGTGGCTTTGCCCTGGGGCCCGGAGGCAAGGGCTCCAACCAGGCCGTGGCCGCGGCACGCGCGGGAGCCGCGGTGCAGATGCTCTCGCGGCTGGGTGACGATGCCTTTGGACGTATGGCTCGGGAGATCTGGGCGGCAGCCGGGGTGGATGCTGCTTGGGTTTCGACCGTAGAGACGCCGACCGGGGCCGCGGCGATCCTGATCGACGAGGCCCGCGGAGAGAACGCGATTCTCGTAGTTCCAGGGGCCTGTTTCACGCTCTCAGCGCAGGATGTGGAGGCAGCCGGAGAGGCAATCCGCTGGGCCGGGGTGCTGCTGACCCAACTGGAGCTTCCCCTGCCGACCGTGGAGCGCGGGCTGCGCCTGGCGCGAGAGGCCGGCGTGCGAACCATCCTCAATCCAGCGCCTGCGCAACCTCTCAGCGACGATCTCCTGGGCCTGGTCGATGTGCTGATTCCCAACGAGGGCGAGGCGGCGAAGATGACGGGCCTTCCGGTAGAGAACCGGATGCAGGCCGAGGCGGCCGCTCTGGCCCTGCGGCGGCGCGGAGCCGGCTGCGTCATCGTGACGCTGGGCGCCCAGGGAGCGCTGGTCTGCGACGGTCGCGCGCAGCCGGTGCTGGTGGACGCCTTCCACGCCGGAGCCGTGGTGGAGACCACGGGGGCCGGTGACGCTTTCTGCGGAGGCTTCGCCGCGGCGCTCAGTGAAGGAGCCTCCGTGCTGGAAGCGGCACGGTTCGGCTGCGCGGCGGCGGGGATCTCCGTTACCCGCGCGGGCACGGCCCCATCCATGCCGGCGCGTGCGGAGATTGAGGCCCTGCTGCGCCCGTCCATAGCGCCGCAGGCATGAAGATCCGCGTGGCCTGCTCTGGACACGGTCGAGGGCTTTCTCTCTCCGCGCGGGTCCCCTGGCCTGTACGCGACCCGTGTTCCGCCTCCTCATCTGCGGCGTCCGAAGGCTGTACGTGAAAACAAGTCCGCACCCCTGGCGCTTTCACGTCAGCGGTCTGATGCCGCTCCGGCCATCTTGCATTCGCCTGCTCTTGACGATGCTTCGGGGGCGAACGTAACCTTTGGCGAAGATCCGCCCTGGGCATGGACTGGGCAGTTTGTAACCACAGCGGGGCAAGACGATCGGAGGGAAGCGGGATGGAGCCGGCCGGGTTGATGGAGTTTCGAAGAGTTGGACGCCGGGCCCCCAGGAGTCCGGAGAGAGCTTGCCGGGACTTGACCTCCCTCCTGCCTAGCGGCTCCAAGGAGAGACGTGCGAGGAAGAGAGTGGGAGCGGGAAGTTTGCTCTTTTTCATGCTGGTTTGCGGCTGCCGGATGGCTCTGGCCCAGTCCGAACCCTCGCCTCTCGGCCGGGACGTTGCGCGGGCGCGGGCCATCGTCGCGAAGATGACGCTGGATGAGAAGATCACGGAGCTACACGGGATCCATACCCCCGAACACTACCGTTACGTGCCCGGAGTTCCGCGGCTGGGAGTTCCAGCTTTTCCCATGACGAACGGACCGGCGGGCGTGGGTCCGGGAGGCGCGAGCCCACAGCTCCGCGCGACCGCGCTGCCCGCTCCCATTGCGCTGGCAGCTTCCTGGGATCCGGCCCTGGCGCTGCGATATGGAAAGATTGCCGGCGAGGAGACCGGGGACCTACAGTCCGACCTGCTGGAGGCCCCGGATATCAACATCATTCGGGTGCCGCAGAACGGACGCACCTTCGAGAGCTACAGCGAGGATCCCTACCTGGACGGGCAGATGGCCGCGGCGACCATCCAGGGCATCCAGAGCGCAGGCGTTCTGGCGAATGTGAAGCACTACATCGCTAACAACCAGGAGGGCAACCGGTTCCGAATCGACGAAGTGATCGACGAACGCACGCTTCGCGAGATCTACATGCCGGGCTTTCGCGCCGCGGTCGAACAAGGCCACGCGGCCTCCGTGATGTGCGCTTACCCGAAGATCAACGGCGCGTTCAACTGTGAGAATGAGCCGCTGCTCTCCGTGCTGGAGAGGGAGTGGAAGTTTCACGGCTTTGTGCTCTCCGATTGGGGCGCGGTGCATAGCACCGTCCCGAGCGCTCTGAATGGACTGGACCTGGAGATGCCGACCGGCGTTTACTTCGGCGACGCACTGAAGACAGCCATCCAGCAGGGACAGGTGCCCATGGCCAGGATTGACGCCATGCTGGCGCGGCGATTTGCGACCATGATGCGCTTCGGGCTCTTCGACTCAAAACCGAAGCCGCTGCGGCCGATTCCGGTGCTGGAAGACGGTAAGGCCTCCCGCGAGATAGCCGAACAAGGCATGGTGCTGTTGAAGAATGAGAACCAGGTTCTGCCGATCGACACCGCCAAACTGCGCTCGATCGCTCTGATTGGCCCCGATGCGCTGCGGGCGAAGACGGGCGGCGGGGGCAGTTCCCATGTGATCCCGCTGTACAGCATCGCGCCGGTGGATGGCATTGAGGCGCATATGCCGCTGCAGAAGCGCGTGGACCTGCTGGATGGCTCTGACGTGGACGCCGCAGTGGCCGCGGCCAGGCGCGACGATCTGGCGATCGTGATGGTGGGCGACAGCGAGAGTGAGGGGCGCGATCATGCGATCGAGCTGCCGGCGGCGGTGAATGCCCTTGTCTCCGCGGTTGCGGCCGCCAATCCGAAGACCGTTGTGGTGCTGAAGAGCGGTTCGGCGCTGCTGATGCCATGGATCCGCTCGGTGGCGGCGGTGCTGGAGGCGTGGTACCCGGGCGAAGAGGACGGCAACGCGGTGGCCGATGTTCTCTTCGGCGTGGTGAATCCTTCGGGGAAACTTCCCATGACCTTCCCAGCCGGCATCAACCAGACATTGGCGCGGAATCCAGATTGGTATCCAGGAAACGGAACAGAGGTCCACTACGGCGAGAAGCTGAATGTGGGCTACCGATGGTACCAATCCCGGCAACTGACGCCACTTTTCCCCTTTGGATTCGGCCTTTCCTACACCACGTTCTCCTTTTCGAAGATGAAGGCGGCAGCCATCGCCGGCAGTCCTCATGCGGTTGAAGTGGAGTTGACCGTGACCAACACGGGCGAGCGGGCGGGAGCGGAGGTGGCCCAGGTCTACGTCGGCTTTCCAAACATTCCGGAGGGCGACGAACCGCCGCTGCGCCTGGCGGCGTTTCGCAAGATGATGCTCAGGCCGGGAGAGTCGAAACAGATTGCGCTGACGCTCGACGCCCAGTCCTTCTCCTTCTGGTCGGTGGCTGACCATGCCTGGCGAATTCAGCCGGGTCAATACAAGATCCAGGCCGGAGACTCTTCTGCCGATCTGCCTTTGCAAACCAGCATCACGCTGCGTTGAGCGCGCCTGCCGTGCCGGCTGCGCGGCTGGGCGAAAGATCCATCCACGGCTCCAGAGGCATTGTGGCGGTCCATCGCGTCTCGAACGCTACCGCAAGGATCAGTCGCCAGAATCGGGCTCTCTGATGCGCTTTCACAGGAGAAAGCGCCTGCTCAGCCCTGGCGCGGCTCCTCACCCAGCCTCTCGCCAGGCTCCCTATCGGAATTCAGGTTCATCCCCACCCATACGCTCCACACTTTCACCCGCTTACGAGATTTCTTTCCTGAACCTCTGAGGCTGTGGGACAATCGGCTTCTCGCCGGCCAGCAATCGTTTGAAATTCTCCAATTGCGGGTCCTGCGTTGTCTCCATGTGGGCCATCAGCAGCCGTTTCATCCTCTGGATGCGATTCTGCTGAGTCTTGGCGTCGATCAGATTGACGCGTTGTCCAGGATCTTCCTGCAGATCGTAGAAGGCCAGGGGATAACCATAGACGTACTGTTGCACCCGCGCTGCGATACGGGGGTTTGTCTCGGCGGCGCGCACCATCGCAGCGAAGGTCAGTCCCTCCATGGATTCGACGCGAAAGCGCAGTTGGCCATCTGACCATGGACAAAAGACCAGAGAGTAGCGGTCATCCTGAATGGCGCGCGCAGGAAACTCTTCGCCGCCGAAGACGGAGTTGATGTTGGTGACTAAAAACTCCCGTCCTTCTTGTTTCTGACCATGGATGATGGGCATCCAGGATCGTCCGTCAACGCCCTCCGGCGCAGGAACGCCCATGAGATCAAGCAGAGTGGGCAATACGTCGATGTTGCAGGTGCGATCCTGGAAGGTGCGCGCCTTGCGCATCCCCGGCCACGACAGAAGGGCCGGCGTTCGGCTTCCGCTGTTATAGACCGTTGCCTTTGAGAAAGGGAAAGGCATCCCGTGATCAGCGGAAAAGTAGACAATCGTGTTGTCCAGCTCGTGCGCGGCGGCCAGAGCATCGAGCACCTTGCCCACGCTGATGTCCAGGCGCTGGACACTGTTCGCGTACTGAGCCAGCTCCTTGCGAATGTCAGGGAGGTCCTCAAGGAAGGGCGGGATCTCCACTTCTTCCGGCTGCACCTCTTTGGCAACCTTATATTCGCCCTCCTCATGGTGATCGATTCCCGCTGCCTCGGGACTCCCGTAGAACGGCCGGTGAGGATCATTGATATTGCAGTTCACAAAAAAAGGACGCTTCAAGGATTGCGCCTCTGCGATCGCGTCCCGTACCGCATCTCCATACACGTAAGGATTGCGATCCACGCCGTGCCATAGGCGGTCCCAGGGGAAGCAACTGGGAGGTTGCATGTGTTTGATTTTGTGAATCCCGGCCGTGTAATAACCGTGCTCCTTGAGCACGGTGGTGAGGGTTGGGACGCCTGGATACAAGGGAGTGAACCCCAACCCTCCGCTGTGCTGCGGAAGCCTTCCGGTCATCATCGCCTCACGCGACGGCTGACAGATCGCGACGGAGGTGCGGTTGTTGACGAATCGATGAGAGCGGGACGCAAGCGCATCCAGGCGCGGTGTGAGGTCGGGGAGTCCTCCCATGAATCCGGGCATGGAGTAGTTCATGTCATCGACAGTGATGAACAATAGATTGAGCGGCCGGCGAGATTTCACGAATGCAGGCAGCATCTGCGCTGTGGAGGCGGCGACTGCGGCCGCTCCTGTGGTCTTCAAAAAATCTCTTCTTCGCATCTCGATCTATCCTCTGGTACGAATCCTAGACCATTTTCCCTGAAGGTGTAAGCAAGGGGAACGACTCCTGTGGGCGTTTTCCTCAATGAAAACGCCACTGAACGCCCGCTTCCGTACACCCATCATCAG